>DASVVI010000138.1:0-4091 GCA_036386635.1 Longimicrobium sp. | reverse complement strand
CCCCCCCCCCCCCCCCCCCCCCCCCCCCCCCCCCCCCCCCCCCCCCCCCCCCCCCCCCCCCCCCGCCCCCACCCCCGCCCCCTACCCCATCTCCTCGATCCTCCCAATCACCCGGTCCATCGTCGCCACGGCGGCGCTCAGCTCCTCCGCGCCGATGTCGGCGGTCACGCGGTGGGTCCAGGCGTACTGGCGGGGGCGGATGACCTCGATGGCGGCCCAGCCCGCGGCGGTGGGGCGCAGCAGCCTCGCGCGGCGGTGGGCGGGGTTGTCGACGTACTCGGTGATCCCCGCCTCCACCAGCGCATCCGCCAGGCGCTGCACGCTCTGCCGCGTCAGGCCCATCACGCGCGCGATCCCGGACACCGTGCGTGGCTGCGACAGCACGGCCCCCAGCACCTGCCACCGCGCCGGCGTGAGCCCCGTCGGCCGCGCGATCTCCTCCGCCTCGGAGAGGAAGAGCCCGTTCAGGCGGAAGACGCGCAGCAGCAGCTCCGTCAGCGCGTCGCCCGCCGCGGAGCGGACCAGGCGCGGAGCCTCGCTCACGCCTCGCCGCCCGCTTCCAGGGCGTAGAACGCGGACGCGTCGCCCGTGCTGTAAAGTTGGTACCACGCATCCAGTACAGGCGGCGCGTACAGCTCCAGCCGTTCGAAGATCAGCCGCGCGAAGTCGATCGGCGCCGTGCCACTGGCGGTGATCAGGTCGCCGGCGCGCAGGGCGGGGCCGCCGGCGTAGTGCGCCTGGCCCGCGTACCCGGGCGCGGCGGCCAGGTACTCCGGCGCGTTGCTGGTGTGCGGCCGCGTATCCAGGAGCCCGCATCGCGCCAGCCCCGACGTCGCGCCACAGATGGCGGCCACCGGCACGCCCGCCTCCAGGAACTCGCGCGCCTTCTCGGCCGCCGCGGCGTGCTCCCCCTGATCCCACGTCTCCGCGCCGGGAAGGATCAGCATCGCGCTCTCGCCGGGCGTCACCTCGTCCAGGGCGAAGTCAGGGAGGATCGTCACGCCGCCCATCGTACGAACCGGGTCGCGGGTGGCGCCGACGGTGCGCACCGTATAGCGTCCCGGGTTCGTCTGGAACGCCGGCTGATTGATCCCGCTGACGGCGTACCCCGGCTCCCAGTCCGCCATCGTGTCCAGCACGAACAGGTGCACGATCTTCTGCTCCATGAGACCCTCCGAGGCGCGCGGGTGGGTTGATGACAGCATCCTGTCATCTGGGGAGCAACGATAGAGTTGTTGACAGCATGTTGTCAACGATCGCGTCGGGGGGTGGACCGCGGGAGGTAAACCCGTTATTTTACATGGCTGCACACCGAGGGCGGGCACCTCCCGTAAGAGGCGCCCGCTTTCGTTTGGTGAAATCCTATAGACTTCGATCGAGCCCGCACGGGACCGAGATTCATATGGCCATTCGCAACATCGCAATCATCGCGCACGTCGACCACGGCAAGACCACACTGGTCGACCACATGCTGCGCCAGGCCGGAACCTTCCGCGAGAACCAGCAGGTGGCGGAGCGGGTGATGGACTCCAACCCGCTGGAGCGCGAGCGGGGGATCACCATCCTGGCCAAGAACCTGTCGGTCCGCTGGGACGACACCAAGATCAACATCGTCGACACCCCGGGCCACTCCGACTTCGGCGGCGAAGTGGAGCGCATCCTTCGCATGGTGGACGGCGTGGTGGTGCTGGTGGACGCGGCCGAGGGCCCCATGCCGCAGACGCGCTTCGTCACGCGCAAGGCGCTGGAGCTGGGGCTGCAGCCGGTGGTCATCATCAACAAGATCGACCGCGGCGACGCCGACCCGCACCGCGTGCACGACGAGGTGCTGGAGCTGTTCATGGAGCTGGAGGCGCAGGACTACCAGCTCGACTGCCCCTTCCTCTACGCCGTGGGCCGCGAGGGCGTGGCCATGTACGAGGCGGAGGACGAGCGCAAGGACCTGACGCCCCTCTTCGACACCATCGTCAAGACGATTCCGCCGCCCACCGGCGACGCGGAAGGGCCGTTCCAGATGCTCGTCTCCACCATCGACTACTCGCCGTACCTGGGGCGTCTCGCCATCGGGCGCATCGAGCGCGGCGTGGCGCGGGTGGGCGAGCCGGTGATCCTGCTGGAGCACGGCCACGAGGGCGACGCGCCCGGCATGGCGCGCGCCCGCATCAGCAAGCTCTTCTCCTTCGAGGGGCTGGAGCGCGGCGAAGTGGAGAGCGCGTCCGCCGGCGACGTGGTCGCCGTGGCGGGGCTGCCCAACGTGGACATCGGCTCCACCATCTGCGACCCGGACCACCCGGAGGCGTTGCTGGGGATCGCCGTGGAAGAGCCCACCGTGTCCGTCGACATGATGGTGAACATGTCGCCGTTCGCCGGACGGGAAGGGAAGTACGTGACCTCGCGCCAGCTCCGCGACCGCCTGATGAAGGAGCTGGAGAGCAACGTCGCCCTGCGCGTGGAAGACACCGACTCGCCGGACACCATGACCGTATCCGGCCGCGGCGAGCTCCACCTGGGGATCCTGATGGAGACCATGCGCCGCGAAGGCTACGAGTTCGCCGTGTCGCGCCCCCGCGTGATCCTCAAAAAGGGTCCCAACGGCGAGCTGATGGAGCCGTACGAGGAGGTCACCGTGGACGTTCCCGAGGGGCTGATGGGGCCGGTGATCGAGAAGTTCGGGCAGCGCCGTGGGGAGATGATCGAGATGAAGAACCCGGGCGGCGGGCTGGTGCGCCTGGTGTACCGCGTGCCGGCGCGCGGGCTCTTCGGCTACCGGTCCGAGTTCCTCACCGACACGCGCGGCGAGGGGCTGCTGCACCACCGCTTCCTGGAGTACGGCCCGTACGTGGGCAGCATGAGCACCCGCAACCGCGGCGTGCTGGTGAGCATGGTGGACGGCGAGAGCGTGGCCTTTGCGCTGGGCAACCTGCAGGAGCGCTCCACCTTCTTCATCGCCCCCGGCCTGCCGGTGTACGAGGGGATGATCGTGGGCGAGAACTCGCGCCAGGGCGACATGGAGGTCAACGTCGCCAAGGGGAAGAAGCTCACCAACATGCGCGCATCCGGCAGCGACGACAACGTCCTGCTGGAGCCGCCGCGGATCATGACGCTGGAAGACGCGATGGGCTACATCGCCGACGACGAGCTGATCGAGGTGACCCCCAAGGCGCTGCGGCTGCGCAAGCGTCTGCTGAGCGCCAGCGACCGCAAGAAGGCATCTCGCGCCAGCGCCTGAGCGGTTCCAGGCCGGTAGCGAGCGCGCCGTTCCCACACGGGAGCGGCGCGCTCGTCGTTTGTGGTGGGAACGGCACGAGAATGACGCGGTATTTGCGTAAGCGGCGCGGAAGGGTTATTCAAGGCTTGACAGGCCGGGGGCGCCGCTTACTTTCGTCGCGCGACGAGGACCGGTCGGCACCGGTCCGCGCCTCTCTTCCGTATCCCGCCTACCATGGAGACTCTGGCAATGCCGAACGCGATGGCTCACCCGGCGACCGGTGAGGAGATCGACCTCGAGGACGCGATCCTTGCGCGCTTCGAGGACGAAGAGGACGACGAGTGGAGCGGCGATGGCGAGGAGGGATGGGAAGACGAGGACGACCTCGACGAGGACGACGAGTGGGACGACGAGGACGACGAGGAGTGGGACGAGGACGATGACGAGTGGGCCGAGGGCGACGACCTGGAGGAAGACGAGATCTGACCCCGCCGCGCGCTGAACCCGCTCCGGCGCCCGCGATGGATGCGGGCGCCGGAGCTTTTTTCCGAAAAACCGGAGGTCCTCCGCACGACTCAAAACGGCTCCGGCTGGGGGGTTGACACCTCCACGGGAGCGGTTTAAGTTTCACCCTCTGCACCGGGGTTGGTTGCCGGTGGGCTGATTGAAAACCAGGGTATTGGGTGTCCGTGTGGGCCTCGCCGGGGGCGTACCTTCTCCCGGCACGTGCGCAAGCACAGAGGCTCTATCAAAGGTAAGAAGAAACCGAACGAACGATACAGTCGTTTGTTCTCAAGAGCTGTTCAACTCATGGAGAGTTTGATCCTGGCTCAGGACGAACGCTGGCGGCGCGCTTAACACATGCAAGTCGTACGGGATCACC
>DASVVI010000137.1:0-3629 GCA_036386635.1 Longimicrobium sp. | reverse complement strand
CCACCCCACCCGACCCCAGCACGAAGAGCGCGGGAAGCAGCGTGGAGACCAGCGTCCCGAAGAAGGGCACCATCACCACCACGCCGGTGAACACCCCGAACGCCAGCGCGAACGGCACGTCCAGCAGCAGGAGGCCCACGTACGTGAGCGCGCCCAGAAAGAACATCGCCAGGATCTGCCCGCCGATCCACGCGCGCAGGCTGCGCCCCAGGTCCGCCAGGATGTCGCGGACCAGCTCGCGGTGCACCGGCGGCGTCAGCGAGATGATCCCCTCGCGGTAGACGCCGGGGCGGAGCGCCATGTACATCCCCATCACCAGCACGCTGATCCCGTTGATCAGCACGTGCAGCGTGCTCAGGAGGTACGGCACCAGCCCCGCGAAGTAACCCCCCGCGCTCGACATCACCGTCGACACCTGCTTCTGGAGCTCGGCCGGCGGGAGGGCCGCGGCGAGGATTGGGTAGCGGCTCACCACCTCCGTCAACCGGTCCACCCCCTGGGAAATCAGCTTGGGAAGCGCCGCGATCAGCTCCTGCGTCTGCTGCAGCACGGGGGGGATCACCAGCCAGACGACCCCCGTCGCCACCACCCCCGAAAAGAGCAGCGCCAGCGGCAGTCCCAGCGCCGGGCGGATGCCGAAGCGGTCCTCCAGGAACTCGGAGATGGCGGTGAGATACACGGCGAAGAGCGCCGCCAGGAACACCAGCAGCAGCACCTCTGCCACGCTGTACACGAACAGGAGGAAGAGCACCGTGAACACCGTCGCGGTGAGCACCGCGTACGGGGAGCGCTCCGTGGCTGCGAGCCTGCGTTCCTGGCCTGGCATGGGGCACTGCGGGGTTGGATGGGCCCGGCGCCGCGCTCGGCGGCTCCGCTTTTCGCCAAGCTAGCCGCGGCACCGGGGTTTGGAAAGCGGGCGAGCGGTCGCGCGGAACGGCTCCTGCGGCTGCATCGGCTCCCGACGCCAGCGCCACGCAACGCCTTTCGCGAGCACCCGATGAACGATAGGAAGCCGCCCCACCCCGTGCACCAGGACCCGGACGCGACGCTGCTCTGGGAGCCGCCCGCGCGACCGGGTGCACCGTCGGTCGACGCCGCAGCGCCGCCTCGTACGCGGCGCGCGCGCGTGTGGCGCGTGGTGAAGTGGGTGCTCGGCGTGCTGCTGGCGTACTACCTGTTCTGCATCCTGCTCCTGGTCGTCTACCGCTTCGTGCCGCCGCCTACCACGGGCGTGCGCATCGAGCGCCGCATCCAGGCGCTCGTCGCGGGGCGCGAGTACGAGGCAAAGCGGCAGTGGGTGGATCTGTCGGATCTTCCGCGCCACCTGCCGCGCGCTGTCGTCGCGGCGGAGGACGGGCGCTTCTGGCAGCACCGCGGCTTCGACTTCACGGAGATGAAGAACGCGAAGCGCGAGGCGGCCGGCGGCGTACGCATCCGCGGCGCGTCCACGCTGACGCAGCAGTTGATGAAGAACCTGTTCGGCTGCACCTGCCGAAACCCGGTGCGCAAGCTGTACGACCTCGCCCTCACCCCCGCCGCGGAGCTGATCCTGGGAAAGAACCGCATCCTGGAGCTGTACGTCAACGAGGTGGAGTGGGGCGACGGAGTCTTCGGCGTGGGCGAGGCCGCACGGGAGCACTACGACGTGAGCGCCCGCCGCCTCACGCGTACGCAGTCCGCCGGCCTCGCCGCGCTCCTCCCCAACCCGCGCGAGCGCACCCCCCGCAACACCCCCGAGTACCGCCGCGAGATCCTCCGCCGCATGAGCTTCCGCGGCTGGTGAACGGGGTCATTTTTCTGTGAAAGAAATCACGCGAGCTCCGCGAGCGAGTCCTCCGAGCCCGCGATCCAGCGCTTCGGGCCGCGAAGTGCCGCGGTCACGAACCCGCTGTCACCCCCCTCCAGAACGCGCTTCAGCTTGCCCCGGGTGAAGCGCTTTACATCCACCTCACGGTCGAGGAGAAGCTCCGCGGACATCGTGGCGCGTCCCAGCTCGGCCGAAAGGATCTCGTCACCCACGACGAAGAGGTCCACGTCGCTGTCGGCACGCGCTTCCCCGCGGGCAACCGAGCCGAAGACGAACGCGGCTTCGACGCCGGAGACATCCGCGAAGGCCTCCGTGAGGACCTCCGCCGGATCGGCAAAGGATCGCACGAGCGCGTAGAGCGCCTTCCAGCGCGGGTTCGCGTGCTCCAGCCGGTAGACGACCGTGTCGTTCTCCCGCGACCGCTTCAGAATCCCCCATTGTTCGAGCCGCCGCAGCTCCGTCTGCAGAGAGCGGCTGCCAAGCCCGGTATGGCGTTGCAGGGCGCGAAAGTGCAGCCGCGCGTCCGGGCGCACCGCGAAGTGCAGCACCAGGCGGGCAAGGGCGCGCGATCCCATGACATCGAAGAGGGGGCTGTCGTTCCTCAAGGCGGTTTTCTCCGGCGAAGATGCGCTCAAAAATAGCGCACCACGAGCTTACGGTCAACGCGCCACACCGCTGATAGGGAGCAATGCCGGAAGCCGCGCGCGGCTACTCCAGCAGCCGCGCCGAAACACCCGCAAGTTAGGCTTCACCCCCGCCGTGCCGCGCACACGTCAAGGGCATTCACACGGGCTGGAGGGCCGTCCGCATGCCTCGGCCCGCTGCTGGCTGTGGTATCGGGCAACTCCAAGGAGATCGGACATACGTTTCCCTCCGTTCAGCGGGAGGCCCGCGCATCCGTGCGGGCGAACACCGCAGCGCTTCGGCACCCTTCCCATCCGAGCTTCCGATGCCCTCTTCCCACATCGCGCGCGGCGCGCGCCTCGCCGCCGCCGGGTGCGCGATCCTGCTGCTGCAGGCGTGCCTCCCGTCCGCCCTCCAGCCCTCCGGCGGCTCCGCCTTTCCCGCGCCCGCACCGGGGCAGCGGATCGCGTACGCGGAGCTCTTCGAACGCATCTGGTCCACGGTCGACACGCGGTTCTACGACCCCGCCTTCGCCGGTGTCGACTGGCGGGCGGTGCACGAACGATTCGCCCCGCGGGTCGCGGCGGTATCCAGCGACACGGCCTTCCATGCCCTGATGACGCGGATGCTCCGCGAGCTCCCGGTGTCGCACCTGGAGCTTACGGCGCCGCCGCAGCCCGCGTCGTACGGACCCGCCATCGGCACCCGCATGGTGGAAGGCCGGGAGGTGGTGGTCGTGGCGTCGCCGCTGAGCGACGCGTACCGGCGCGGGGTGCGGGTGGGCGACGTGCTGCTCACCCCGCTACGCACCGTGCGCGGGACGCTGGGCGAGAGCACCGACCTGCGCTGGGAGAGCTGCGACGGAGAACGGCGCCAGGCGGCCGTGCGGCGCGAGCGGATCACCGCTACGCGTCCCGTCGGAGGCACGGCCTGGTACGTGGTCGAGGTGGCCCCGGGCATGCGCATCGGCTACCTTCGCGTGCCGAACTTCTTCGACGGCGCCGCCGCGCAGATCGACTCGGCGATGGCGGGGCTCGCCGGCACGCAGGCGCTCGTGATCGACGTGCGCGACAACCCCGGCGGCAACACCTCGTTCGTACGGCTGGCGAGCTACTTCACCGGAGGGTCCAACATGGTCGCCGCCCTCCTGATGAGGTCCGCGCTGCGGCGCTACGGGAGCGCTCCCGACCGCATCGAC
>DASVVI010000136.1:0-1862 GCA_036386635.1 Longimicrobium sp. | reverse complement strand
GGGCAGGTACGGGGGGGGCGGGTGAGCGCTCCGGGGGAAGGCGGCAAGGCGGGCCAGCCCAACAGGTCCCGGGAGCCGGGCATACCGGCCGACTGGCACTGGGACGGGCGGGAGCAATGTCTCATTCTCTGCCCCGCGGGGGCGAACGGCGCCGGCCGCGCTTTAGTCGATGGTCCTGGCGCGCATAGCCGTCCGATCGTGTTGCCGCTCGGGCAGGTGGCGGCGTTCACTGCGGCCATGGAATCGCTCACGCAGCACGAATGGGAGGAGGTAAAGGCGGCAATCCGGCACCTGACGCGCCGCCCCGTGGGTGATCAGTTCGGTGCGCGCGCGCCGATGGGAGAGTTCGGCTTCCGCCTGCTGCGGTTCGCCGAGTCACGCGCGAGGATCGGCCGGTTCAAGCGTCTCTACCTGTCGTGGCGGGAGTGGCGCGGGGGCGTCAGAGAAACGGCGGAAGGGTATCGCGTGTTGGCGGAAGACCTGCTGGTGGGCCTTGGGCCGGACGGTCCGGAGACGGCGTGGCGCCTCGCGTTCGACGAGCAGCTTCCGTTTTCGCGCCGCAGCGACATGGTCGCGGCGACGAAGAAGCATCTGCTGACGCTTTCGGAGGGCGAAGACGCTCCGCCGGCGGCCTTGGCCAGCCCTCCGGAGAGGCGGCTGCGCGAGCTGTTCTGGTGGACCGCACGGTCCCACTTCGAACTGGCCTGTGCCTGGGAGCGGAGCGAGGGGATTCGCAACTCCGAGGCTCGCCACGTGCTCCACGAATCGGCGCTCACGTACCTGAACCTGCTGAAGGACGAGCCGCACCGGCGGGAACTCGATGAGTTCCTCCAGCAGGGAGGCTCCAGCGTGGAGGCGGAGGTCGACGACGTCTTCGCGCTGAAGGAGAAGGGATCGATCCGCCCCCGCCCCTGGGGGCACGGCTCTCTCCGGACAGACGAAGCGGTTCGGCGAATCTTCTTCCTGTGGTATCTGAAACGATACAATCTATTGAGTGCATACAGACTGATCACGAATCCGGCCGGGATTGGAGAGATCGCAGTCGCGTGGGGTTTCTTCCTCCTGGTGACTGTCATGCTGCTCGCGGTCGTCGTGGCGGACACCGGCGGTTTCGGAACAGCGTTCAAGGAGCAATTGACTGCGGGGGCCTTCCTCATCCCGCAGGTCGGGGTGCAGCTCGTCAGCCTGCTCCTGTTCATCGTGCTTGCGCCGAACCTTTCGCGCCTGGCACTCCCAAGAGCGTTGTTCGGAACGCTCATGGCGTGGCTGACGGTGATCGGCGCCTATGCGTTCGGCTTAGCAGATGACGTTCGCAAGCCCCTCCACCAAGCGCTCATGGGTCACGGATTCACCAGCGTCCTCCTCACCACGGTAGGACTGATGGTGATCGCCTATCTGTTTATGTTCAACGAGGTTAGGGGTCACGTTCCGACCAAGCGGCTGGCGGCGCGCCGCGTCGGCGTCAGCTTGAGCATCATGCTCCTTGGATCGATGTTCTGGGGTCTTATTTTCTCGGTTCCCCTGAAGATGCTGCTTGAAAGGGGACTGGAGGTCAAAGCGAAGCTGGACCACTGTCTCCTTTACCTTACCTTCGTTGGGGGGTGCGCAGCGGTGGTCTTTGGGATCCTCGTTCAATTACTGTGGGATGACAGGTCGATCACTGAGCCGCTCGGGGAGCCCCTATAACCGGGGTGGTACAGGCAGCCGCAGCAAACCCGAGCGGTCGGCGAAGGTGTCCAAATGGGTGTCCAAACTGCCGGGCACGGTACCGCAGCGGGGAAGTGGAACATTGGCAGATCGCGCGTCCTGTCTGGGTTTTTGTGACAGGCTGCGGTGTTCCGCTCCCCCCGGGAGCCGCCTGA
>DASVVI010000135.1:0-8050 GCA_036386635.1 Longimicrobium sp. | reverse complement strand
ATCCGCCCGGTGCCGAGCTCGAGCGCCATGGCATGCTGATCCTGTGAAGCTACGAACACACGGTTGCCGCGCACCTCCGGCGCCTCGTCCGGACCGCCGAATCCGGGGCTGCCCGCCACGCGCCATGCCTCTTTCCCCGTCAACCGATCGAGCGCCACGTACTGATTGTCCCAGTTCGCGGAGAGGAGCAGGAGATTACCAGCGACGCGGCCGGCGGACTGGATGATGTTCAGCTTCGTTCCATCCCCGTTGCGGTACACCCAGAGAACGTCCCCAGTGCGGCGGTCCAGCGCGAACACGTCGCCGGTGCCTATGTGGCCATTCACGCCCGTGTCGTGCTCCACCACCGCATATACGGTGTCGCCGCTCACCGTCATGCCGCGCACCACACCCTTGTACGGCCAATCGGGGCCGAGGTCACGGCTCCACAGAACGGAGCCGTCGGTCGCCCGGAGCGCATATACGCGGTGCTCCTTGGTGCCGACGTAGAAGGCATTCGCATCGCCGTCGCTTTCGCAGAAGCCGCCGAAGGAGTCGAGTGCATACCGCCACAGCTCGCGTCCGGTGGCGGCGTCCAGCGCGACGGCGGTGTCGCCGGCGAAGAATAGGCGTCCGGCGCGGGGAACGAGGGCCGAGGGCCCACCGCGGGGACGTGTGTAGCTCCAGAGTGGCGCCCCGTTGCGGAGGTCGAACGCCCTCACAGCCTGATCGACATCAGCGTACAGACGGATGCCATCGCTGACCGGGATGTACGCGTTGAAGGCGCCCGTTACCGGGGCGCGGAAGACTTCGCTCAGCTCTGCCGGCCCCGTGCCCGGTTGCGCGCGCGAAACCGGCTCCGTGCATGCGGCAAGCACGACGGCGCTAAGGAGGACGACGGTGGTGAGGGCGCTTGCGCGCCCCCACCTATACATGGTGATTCTCTGGAGAGCCATTCAGATCCTTATCTCCGTGGCATCCCGACCTCGTCGAGCGCTACCCTCAACGCCCGAAGTACCCCCGGACTCGCGGTTTCGCCCGTGTGCGCCTCCTCAGTCGCGATGCCGAACCGCTTGGCCGGGAATGCGCCGTTGACATAGTCCGGGTACGGCTGGGACGCGGCCTGGATGAACCCGTCCGAGTTGTCCAATCCGTTCGTCGTGAACTGGTCCCACGTGTAGTCGACAAAGTCGAGGGTGTTCACGGCGGCGGTCCCGATCCAATCCAGGACGTCGGCCACACGATACCAGTAGGACGCGCGCCACCAGTTGTAACTGTAGCCGTACGGGTCGTAGCACGGCTCCCAGTAGTACCGGTAGCCCGACTGGTGGCACCCCCAGCCGTAGCCGTAGTCCGTCGCCCACCAGCGCAGGGACATCGCAAGGTGCTGCAGGACGCGGCCTGCGTCATACACGCGGTTCGCATTCCGCACCCAGGTGCGGCCGCCGAGCGGAGACTCACTGTACAGCTTCGCGCGGTCCGTCCGGCCATCGCCGATCAGGCGGAACAACGCGAAGCGGACGGGGACGATGTTCCGGATGCTGGCCCGGCGGAACGTCTCGTATTGCCCGTTCAGGCTGCGCAGGAGGGGCGATCCGCGCTGGACGTCGCCCGCGAGTGGAACCGCCTCTCCGACACCGTAGCCAACGAACTTGGCGTTCGCCTCCCGGATGACGGCGAGGCTGAGCTCGCACATCAGGTCGCCGAAGCAGATGTCACCGACGGCGTTCCGGAGCTGGTCCTGGATGACGTAGGGCGGATTCGACGCGATCAGGGCACCCTCGTGTGGCGTGCCGATCGTTACGACCCCGGAGACCAGGTCAGGCCGCCTCTGGCCGAGACGGCGTGCGATGAGCCCCCCTTGGCTGTGCGCGACGACGACATTGCCGCCGACCCCCTGGGCCGAGAGGCGCGCCTCCAGGTCGCTCGTCTGCACATCGATCTGCTGATCCGGATTTAGGCTGTACCCCTGCTCGACCCCCACGAAGTGCGTCTCGGGCACCCGGTCGCGCATCGCCGACCACGTAGCCGCTCCGCTGCAGAAGCCGTGCTGGTATATCAGAGAGGCGCCGCCGGGATAGACGGTACGCGCGTAGTTCTCGTTATTGGTTTTGCAGAGATCGATACCAGGCTCGACGTACGAGCTCGCGGTGACCTGGTTCGCCTCCGTCGCCCGTGCGTCTGCGCTACGCGCCGCCTGTGCTCCGGGCATCGATTTCGGCTTGGGCGGCTGGGCGAGAATCTCGTCGCGCCGCCGGTCGTTGCCAGGGTTCACGTGCGCGGCCACGAACCGGTACGTCGTCCGCGTGCGCATCCGTGCCGGACCCGTGGGCGTCGAGAACGTTCCGGTGCGCTCGATCGACTCGATTACCCAGCGGGCGGAGGATCCCGGACTTTGTGGCTGGCCGCCCGCCGCATTTGCAGTCGGCACAAGGCGTTTGCGGAAGGTGCGTACGGTTACACCCTCATCGCCCGCCGTAGCCGCCTGGACGCCCGCACTTGCGGCGCCGAGCCGCGTGGTGATGATCAGCACGTCCTTACCTTCCTTACGAACCTCTCCGCTGGCCGCAGCGACACTCATCGTGCCTCCCGTCGGGCACGGCTCCTGTAGGCATGTTCCGCCGCCGGGGTCGTAGATGGTGCCGCGGGGCGAGCCAACCGACAGGTCACCGCCCGGAAAACCAGCCCCTTCAAGGTAGTCGTTGAAGGAATATTCTTCGAGCAGGGAACCCCACTGGTCGTGGACCGAGACGTAGTTGCCGACCGTGCGAACCAGAGCCGGCGGGTCGGGCATCCGCGGGTTGTCGTCGCCGCTGCTGTAGAGGCTGAACCGAAGCTGGCCGTCGTCGCCGTACCCAGTCTCGATATACACCGACTCGTTGGGCGTATAATCAGCCGTGGCGACCATGCTCAGTCTGGCGTCGCCTGACCCCCCGCCTTCGTGCGACTGCACCGTAGTCAACTCGAACGCGAAATACGTGTCCCCGCGGCTGATTCCGGGGTCCCGAAGTCCGTTCTCCGCCGCAACGGAGAGGGGGGCTTGCGTGTCTCCGGGAACCATGGGTCGCGTCGGGTCAGCGTCCTGGCACGCCGCGGCCGTGACGGCCGCGAACGCTGCAAGCCCCCGCAGGTATCGGCGGGTTCGGCAGTGCATGGAATCCTCACATGGTATGGGTGAACAGCATCCGTAATGGTGTAGCAAACCGTGAGTGCGGGCTTCTGCTGTGTGGCTGCGCGGCCGGTTCTGCCTCCTGGATTGCAGGGTCTTTGGAATCTGAGCACGTAGCGCGCTCCATGCTCGGGAGCCTACGTCCAGGTGTACTTCTGTTGCTGTTTGTCCAATAATGCGGCGGGAAATCGGACTGTCAAGCGGTTCGGTGGTGCCCGTCCCGACGCGTCCGGCCCCTACGCTACGAAGACGCCATGGTGGTGCAGAGGCGCACGCAGACGTACAGCTCCGCAGGCCTCATGCGGGGTTCCGGCATCTGCTCACCCGCGGAATCCCCGCAGGCGCGTCGGCGGTAGCAATCCTCTGCCCGCTGCCGGGTTGCTGTGCGAGTGCGCGAGCTTCGACCCACAATGAGCGGTCGGGGAGATTCGGACGCCGGCTGGGCGCAGTGGCTGGGCCGGCCTAACTTGTACCCATGCCTCCCGAACGCCCATCGACGTGGCGCAACGCGGAGCACGAGAAGCCACGTGCGGCCCGCGCGTGGGTCCAAGCCGTGGGGGATGGATCCTCACGAACCCCGCCGGACACCTGCCGAATGCCGCAGCGACCCGCCACCGCCAGATCCACGTCAAACCGGTGGTTCCGTTGCACAGAGCTCCCGGAGCGAAGCCCCGGGAGCTCTGTGCCATCTTGGTTCACCGCTTCGGGCGCGGCGGGAGGTTGCCTCGCCTCGGCCCTGACTTCTCGCCGGTGGTGCTCGGTCCGTTCACCGGACGAGGGGCAGGGCCAGGGGCCGGCTTGCCTCCACCCTGTCCACCGGGGTTCTTCGACTGATCCGCCATGATCGTGCTCCCTGCAAAATTCCGGGATGCCTCTCCCGGGGAGGGGGCGCGGATGCGCCCGGCCAACGGGGCGCCATCGGGACTCGATTGCGAGCGAGGGCCTGCCCCGCCGATGCTGTCGGAGCCTTCCCGAACCTCAATCGTCTACATCCCGCCACCAGTCGGCCGCGATCGCGTCCTCGATTTCGTGGTGATACATGCCACCCCAGACTACCACTTCAGCCGGGATGCGGTGCTGGCGCAGGAACCGCCGCACGGAATGTTCGCCGTCCCCGTCGGTGAAAACCTGCAGGACGCCGTTGACGTCGGCGACATGTCTTGCGAAGCAGCGCAGGCGGTGGACTGTGTCGCTGCGCCCGAGGCCGAACGCGCGGAGGACGACGAGCACATGAGGCACTCCGTCGACTGTACCGGTGATGTCGGGCAGCCAGGTGCCTCCGGACGACGCCACCTCTGATGGCATGTCGTACTCCGGGCCGTCGTCCCAGGGTTCGTTCCTCTGTGCGACGCGGAGGTCGCTCCACCTGTGAGCGTGGCCGATCGCGTACCCGGTCAGTTCGCGCGCGACGCGGGCGTCGTCCGAAGCCCGCGCAGCGGCCAGCTGCTTACAGAACTCGACATGTTCCGGAGGCGATCCGTTGGCGAGAAAGTCGCGCCAGTTCTCGGCTCCTTCGTCCCTGGCGATCACATCGAGTGCGTCACCGTAGCTTACGTCGGCGCGCGAAAGGGTGCGCCACGCATCCGGTTTGGACGCGAAGCGCGGGAGCCACCCGAACCATCGGGCGGCGAGCCGAGACACAGCTGGATCAGGATCGTCGAGTTCCTCGAGGAGGAACTGGGCGCGCGTGCGGTACGCGCGCATTGGGCGCTCGTGACGGGCAGACATCGAGGACTCCTCGGTCTGTCGGCTCAACGCCCGCGACTCGAGCCGACCGGGGAGTGGTTGTCGGCTTGACGTCCGTTCCTTCGAGGGTGGCGGTGCCTTTGGCGGGCCAGGGCGCCCCTCAGCACCCTGTAAGAAGGGTGCATACGAGCACCGTATCCGTCAAGAGGTCGCCTACCCCTGCGCTCCTCCCGCCGAGCGCCCGGGCCCTGACTCGTGTCCTCCGGCCCTCGTCAGCGTCCGGCGCCACAGGGGGACGCACCTCACCCCGCCAAGCAGCGGGCTCGTCCAGTCATGGCACGCCGGGGGTCGAAGCGCAGCGGGCACCCGAGCAGTGCGGATCACCACGCTTCGTCCCCGGTACCCCAACCGGGAGGAGGCTCAACGAAACGGTTCGTGACCCTCACCTGACGCGTAGCTCCATCGACGGCGAGGACCTCCCACCATTCCCCGTTGCCTTCGCTCGGACACTCCACCGTCGCCTCCATGTCTCCAACCCGGACGCGGACTTCGGCCCCGGTTCGCGCGAGTGGGACACCTCCCGAGAATCGGTTGACGAGGCACCGGTAGTCGGCCTCCAGCCAACGAGCGATGCGGATCCGCTCCGCGCCTCCACCGTGGAGCACATCTCCTTCGAGCAAGGCGCCCCAGGGCGTGCCATCGCCTCCCGGCTCGAAGAACCAGATGCGGCAACCTCCGTCCGCGCCTTGTATGCTGAGGTGCAGGTCCAGGTCGGAGCCCGCGTCCTCCCATGTGAGCACGAGTTCACCGGCAGGCGCAGGCGGAGCGACCTGGCGGGGGCGGGCGATGAACCCTGCGAGTTGCTCGCGCAGCAGGAGCCTGAACTCGTCGAGCGCTGCCTGACTCCGCGGGCGGAACTCGCCGATCAGAGTCGTGCGGGTCCGGAGGGCAGCGTCGACCCGGTCAAGAATGCCGACCGGAGCAGGTCCGTAGTTGACCAGCACGATGTGGGCATTCGGCCGCCCGCGGGCGTAGTCCGTGAGGGCATCGGAAAAGTTCCCGGGAGAGGCTTTGCCGTATTGCTTGCACTCCACCACGACCGCAGCGGACCCGGCACCGTGAATGGGTTCGCGGGTGATGGTATAGTCCGGTTGAATCCCAGCCTTCCGGCCTTTGCCGATCGGCGCCGCGAGCGGGGAACGCAGCTCAGCCCACACGTGCAGGCGTGGGTCCGTGCGTTCGAGCGTGGCGAAGTGGGTGCCCGCGAACGAGAACACCAGCCGCCCGTCGGAGTGGTGGATGCGTGGATCCGCCTCCTCCATCGCATCGATGATCTGTGTGGAGACCCACGCAGAGTAGAGCTCGTGCCTTTTCTGCCAGAGCGGGAGGCGGAGGAATTCAGTCAGGTGCTTCTCGAGGTGCGCCGCCTCCTCCAGTACCATCGGCCCGGATGACATCACCTCTTCGAGGCTTCCGATCAGCACGGCCGCCTCCTCCGAGCGCTGCGGCTCCACGAGGGCGTGCAGGCGCTCGGTGCGGCTGTATGCCGCCTGGACTATCCCGGCCGCCCAGTCGTCCAAATCCAGCCGGGCGAGCACACCCGGGTCCCAGAGGCCGGCTCCAGCCACGGGTTCCTCGGATCCCTGCCGGTCGCGGAGCGCAGTGCGGTCATCCGCGAGCTCCGCGGTCGCGTCGGTCACGGCCGCCCACACGCGCCAGACCCGGCGAAGCAATCCGTCCAGCAGTGCGTCGCCGGCCTGCGGCGCTCCGAGGCGTGAGCGCGGCCACGCGCGGTCTTCCCTGTAGACGCGGAGCCACTCCGTCGCAGCGGGCGCGGTCACAAACATGTCGGCAGCCGACTCGCCTTCGGTGAAGGCGTGGTGCAACATCCAGAAGTGGTCGTGGCCCCAGAGCACCCGCTCTACGACCGAGGTCACCCGCCGCAGGGTCACCAGCATCGCGCGGAAGTGGTCGAGATCGAAGCCGAAGTCGCGCCGCGGGTCGCCGAAGGACATCGCGATTTCCAAGTTGCGGTCGGTGCGCTTGGCTCCCGCACGCTCGAACATTCCGAGCAGATCGGCGAACATCACGGCGAAGGGCTGGACCACGTGGAAGAACGCCGCGAGGAAGTCCGCCGGGTCAGTTCCGTGCTGTTCCAGCGATCGGGCCAGATCGTCGTTCTGCGGGAACCCCAGATCACGCTTGAGTTCCGCGATCAGATCGGAATCGTAACGCGCCGCATCGAGTCCGCCGTGAGAGGTGAGGTGGTCGAAAACTTCCCGGCCGGTGCTCAGCATGTTTTTGGGAATGTGTTGGGGGACACCGTCACCGTTCCGCCCCGCGCCCGCACCTTCCGCAGGTGCTGCGGAGCGCAGTCCGGCTTGCAGAGCACGATTGCGGTGGTAGGGAGCGCGGGCGGGACTACTGCAGATGGTCCAGGTTGCACCGTCCAAGCACCCGCGTAGGGTATAGGCCCGCCCGGAGGAGCGCAACAAAAAGGCGCAATAGGCGGCATCTTGTTCGAGGAACTCACCCGGTCCCGAGGAGAGACGTGATGAGAATCTGTTGGGAGGAGCCCCACGAAAGGACCGATGCCGAGATCGGTTGAACCCAGCCCGGACTATGGGAGCCCGACACTTGTGCGAATTGCGCTTTGAGGCACAGAAGCGTCGCGGCGGCGGGTGTCTCTGGTGCAGGTTCGTACGGTGCCCCTCGTTAATTTCGTGAGGTGCTCTCCGCGACAGTTGACCGTCCTGCCGTTCGATGGCATCTTTCTCGGTGAGCACCACGCCCTGGGGAGGCCTCAGGGTTTGGAAGGGAAGGGTTTAGCGGCCCTCCAGGGCGTCCCCGCTAAGGCGCTCCTGTGCCGTTTCCGATGGGAAGGACCCAGCGCCCCCGGGAGGCCCGGACATGGAGGCTGGACAACCGGAGGATCGGTTCACCTCCTCTCAGGGAGAGGGGGGCGGATCCCGAAATCTGTTGATCCACTACGCGTGGTGGGGAGACGGTCCTGCAGAGGACCCAAAACTACTTCCAGCGCACGCATACCACCGTGCCTGGAGCGCTCCGGGCCTTGCCGGTTTCTCTCATGAAACAGGTCAAGGGCAGTCGAGTGAGAGTTCGGGTGACGGTGAGGATTGATCGGATCGTATTGTACATCCTGATCTTCCTCAGTCTGATCCTCGGACACTGAACAGGAGAATGGGCAGGGCGATA
>DASVVI010000134.1:0-7582 GCA_036386635.1 Longimicrobium sp. | reverse complement strand
AACTCAAAGTCCTCCGGGGCGCAGCCGTACACGAACCGGTAGGAATCGCGCACCTGAAGCGAGCGGTAGAACATCGCTGACTCTGGGAACGCTGGTAAGTTCCACACGTAGCCGTCCCGGAACATGAGAGGCAGGTAGTGCTGCTCGGCCCATTCGCGCTCGACCATATGCAAGAGCAGATGCGGCGCGAGCGGCAAGGCTACCTCGACGCCAAAGGTGCCCAAACCCGATCCTCGGCCCGGCCTTGGCTCGTGCGAGTGCAGGACGAGGGGGTGATCTGAGGTGTAATACGGCGATCCGGTGCGATTTACGGTTAACCCCCAGACATGGTCGTGCAGCGTTTCGGCGGTCTGCTTGACCTTCTCGGGATTGAGTCCGCTGCGAAGGTGGTGCAGTGCGAGTTCCTTTGGGTCTGGAGTGGCGGGAATCCCCTGAAGCTCCGGGACATCCGTCCAGATCTTAGACGCCTCGTACATCGCTCGGTGCAAATCCAGCAGTTGGGACCGCGAAACCTGGGTGCGGAGGTACTGCACGGCGGCATACTCGGCTAAGATCTGCTTGAGTGGAGGCGAGATCAGTGAATAGATGCCCATCTTCATACTCGTAAGAATGCCTCTGATCGCCTCCGCAGCAGGGGTTTCGTACTGACCGAAGTAAGTCTCTGCAAACCAGCCGGCCCCGTAACTTCCGTCTACTTCCGGGAGTGAGAAGAAGCCGTGTTTCTGCGCGGCATCCTTTATCCCCACCTGGAAGATGCTACCGTTGGTTTTGTCGTATGCCCACAGCTTCTGGTTGGCATCGGCAAACGGTCGCAGGTAGAACTGGGGAACTGTATGCTGCTTGTGGGTGGGCTGCGGTGTCTTCGCCATCGTGCTCTCCGGGCGGGCAGGGAGGGGCTTCCCCGATGATATACCGTTAGCTTGGAATCGTATACCCCCGCCGAGGCATCCCAACAATTCGCGGTCAACCCTCGCGCGCGTAAGTTCATCCAGTTCGGGCGCGGAACGCGGCGCGAGGCGGCGGCGAGCATCGATCGGTAGAGCAGGGGACCCGCGCCGGTGATGCCGCTCACCCCCTCCATCGGCCGGCCGGTGAAGTTGCCCACCCCAAAACGGCCACCGTGAACCCCTTTGTCACTCCCACGGCTCAGTTGTCGGTGAAGTGCCGGCTCGGGCCCATCTTGGCGCCGGCGGGGAAGGGACGGAGGCAGCGCGCCAGGCGCTACGGGGCAGGGAAGAGGTGGAGGAGGACGCGTGGTGCGGGAGGAGATCACGGTAGCACTGGAGTGAGCCTTTTGCGGGTGCGCGAGAGGGGGAGGTGCACGGGAAGCCCGCTTCCACTCGGGAAGCGGACGTGGTCCAGCTACCACGGCGACTGACGCGTGGCCGAGCTCGCGCCGCGCGGGTGCCCCGGACCGAGCGCTTTGTCGCGCGCGGCGTTCATGCGTTTGGTGAGCGCCTTGACGCTCTCGCCGTACCCGCCCATGAGGATGTCGAACTTCGCCGTCTTGCCCCCGTTCCCCCGGACCCAGAAGCCCACGGCGTCCGCTGCCTCGCTTTCCTCGCGTACCATGAACCCGCCCACGTCAGACCAGCGGTGCTCAATGGTGCGCCAGAACGCGAGTTTCTCGCGGAAGCCGTCGGGGCGGATCTCCAGGCGGGCGCGCAGGGAAAGGTGGGCGAACACGGCCAGCACGAAGGTCGCCACTCCGAATCCCGGCGCGAGGTGCTCGACGCCGTCCTCCATCATCATGATCGTCATGGGGATGCCCATCGCGAGGGCGATCCAGAGGAACGGGTCCTTCCACCACACGGACTTGAGGACGACGACCTCACCGTCCTCTGGAGGAATGGCGTCCTTCATCCGCGGCCAACGGTGATGCGCACCTCGTCCGCCTCGCCGGTGGGGGCCTGGGCGCGGATGGTGTGGGGGCCGGGCGCGAGGGGCCAGCGCGCGTCCGGCACCTCGCGCCCGTCCACGGACCAGCGGACGGGACCGGTGCGGCCGGATGCGCGCAGCGAGAGGGTCGCGTAGCGGGCCTCCACGCCCAGCGGCACGGAGTAGTGGTCGCCGCCGCGGGGGGTGACGATGCGGAAGCGGTCCTCGCCGGCGCCGGCCGCGGAGGCCCAGCGCCCGCCCTGGCCCGACGCCCACTCCGCGTACTCCGCCGGGAGCGACAGGCGGCCGCCGCGCTCCCAGTCGTCGTCTTTGGAAGGCTCGGTGCCTGGGATGAACCACTCCACCAACGACTCGCACCCGCCCGCGGCGCGCATCCCCGAGAGGCGGCAGACGCGCACGGGCAGGAGCCCCGCATCCTCAGGCGCGGGGAGCACGCCGGGGGGGCGGCGTGAAGCGGCGGCGAGCATGGACCGGTAGAGCAGGGGACCGGCGCCGGTGATGCCGCTCACGCCCTCCATCGGCCTGCCCGTGAAGTTGCCCACCCACACGGCCACCGTGAAGCCCTTCGTCACGCCCACGGCCCAGTTGTCGGTGAAGTGGCGGCTGGTGCCCGTCTTGGCGGCGGCGGGGAAGGGGAAGTCGAACACCGTTTCGGTGCCGAAGCCGGGGGCGCGCGCATCGGCGTCGCCCAGGATGCTGAGCACAAGCGTGGCGGCCTCGCGCGACATCACCCGCTCGCGGCTCGCCGGGCCCTGGCCAGGTTGGACGGGGGTGAAGCGCGCGGGCATCCACTCGCCGCCGTTGGCGAGGGCGCGGTAGGCGGAGGCGAGCTCCAGCAGCGTGACGTCGCCCGTGCCCAGCGCCAGGCCCAGGCCGTAGTGGGACGCGCCCTGCGTGAGCGACGCGAAGCCCGCGCGGTGCAGCGTCTCCAGCAGCGCATCCACGCCCACGCGGTCGGCCAGCTCCACGGCGGGAAGGTTGTACGAGCTGGCCAGCGCCTCGCGCGCGCGAACGGGGCCGTGGAAGCGCCGGTCGTAGTTCTGCGGACGGTACGGGCCCAGCGAGCTGGCGAAGCTGCGCGGCACGTCGGGGAGGACGGTCGCGGCGGTGTGCCCCCGGTCGAAGGCCAGGCCGTAGAGGAACGGCTTCAGCGCCGAGCCGGGCTGCCGGGGCGAGGTGACCATGTCCACCTGGCCGACTTCGCGCTCCCAGAAGTCGGGCGATCCCACCCACGCCAGCACCTCACCCGTGGCGTTGTCCAGCACGACCGCGGCGGCGTGCCGGCCTCCGCGGTCGCCCAGCGTGCGCACGGTGTGCCGGACTTCGGATTCGATCAGCGCCTGCAGCTCCAGGTCGAGGGAGGTGCGGAGGGTGCCGTCGCTGGGAAGATGGCCCGCGTCCGCCTCCTGGAGCAGGCGGGCGGTGAAGTGCGGGGCGAGGAACGCCGGCCCCGTCCGCGGCGGGAGCACGGGCTCGGTGCGGGCGCGCGCGACCTCCTCAGCGGTGGCCAGCCCGAGCTGCCGCATGCGAGCGAGCACCACGTCGCGGCGGGCGCGGGCGCGGGCGGGGGAGGCGAACGGGTTGTTGCGCGCGGGGGAGCGGGCGATGCCGGCGATGAGCGCCGCCTGGCCCAGGCTGAGCTCGCGCGCCGACGCGCCGAAGTACAGCTCCGCCGCCGCCGAGACGCCCACCGACGCGCGGCCGAGCGGCACGCGGTTGACGTACTGCTCCAGGATGGCGCGCTTGGGGAGGTGCGCCTCCAGCCGGAGTGCCCAGAGCGCCTGCCGCGCCTTCCCCGGCACGGTGCGCCCGGTGGGCACCAGCAGCCGGGCCGTCTGCATGGACAGCGTCGATGCGCCCGCCCGGCGCCTGCCCGCCACGTTGTCGCGGAGCGCGCGGCCGACGGAGCGCACGTCGACGCCGTGGTGGGCGAAGTAGCGGTGGTCCTCCGCCGCCACGAACGCTTGCACCAGGCGCGGATCGACTTCGGCAAGCGGCGTCCATCCGCCGCGGCTGCCGTCCGCCGTGCGCGTGGCGCGGAGGGGAAGCCCGGCGCGGTCCTCCATCACCAGACGCGTAACCGGCTTTGGCGAGGCCACGTCGGATGGCAGCGGCAGGGCGATCCACGCTGCGGCGCAGGCGGCGAGGGCCGCCGTCCCGCCCAGCGTGCGCAGGATCCAGCGCGCCATGCGGGGCCTCGTGATCGCAGGGCGGTTATACCTCATGGCGCGGCCGTGGTGACGACGAATGTGCCGCCGCCGCTGCGGCCGTGCACGCCGGGGTTGTACATCTCCTCGGCGTGAGCGGGGGCCATGGTGAAGCGGCCGGCCGTGGTCGCGCGCGCCAGGTAGGTGGCGTTGTAGCTGCCGCGCCAGAGCGTGCGGGCGAAGTAGACCACGCGGTCGTCGCGGATCTCGGTGTGGTCGAACGGCGACCACATCCCCGCGTCCCAGCTTCCAAAGAGCCAGCTACCCGTGTCCGCGCCGGGCTCCGGCTCCGGCGCCAGCACGTCGGGCGCAAAGGGGCTCACCGTGCGCAGGCTCAGGTCCACCGCCTCGAGACCGGCGGGGAGGGGATCGTCCAGCACCACCATCACCCGCTCGTCGGGCACCCGGATGCGCAGGCGCACGCGGACGACCTGGCCCTCCGCGACGCTGGTCAGCGGGCGGCGCGTATCCACCGACTCGTACCAGCGCTCCACCGCGATCCCCTGGTCGCGCGGCGTGAACGACGGCTGTGCAGCCCGCTCGCGTACGCCCAGGTGGTAGAACACGGCGCCGCCTGCGCCGACGCCCTGCAGCGTGACGCGCAGCACCTTTTTTCCGTCCGGGCGCGTGGTGACCAGCCCGTCGAGGGAGCGCAGGGAGTCGAGCCCGCCATCCGTCTGACGCGCGCGGCGCTCCGCCAACACGCGCCCGTTCTGGACGATCCTCACGGTGCGGTCCTGCGCCCCGCGCGGCACGAGCTGCTGGTAGCGGGTGAGGGCGAGGACGGCCCAGGCGTAGTCCTGCGTCGTCCACAGGTAATCGCGCTCAGCGCGGCTCTGCTGCACGATCGATTCGACCAGCGCGCCCAGGCCGGGGTTCGTCGGCTGCAGCGCGAGGGTGGCCGCGAGCAGCCGCGCCGCGGGGCGCACGCGCGATGCGAAGTAGAAGCGCTCGCGGTACGCCGTCGCCGGGAGCACGGCGCGCGCGCCGCGGGTGGTGACCGTCGCCCACGCCGCGTCCAGCAGGCGGCCGGCGGGCTCGCGCGCGCCGCGCCGCGCCAGCATCTCGGCGAGGGCCAGACGGTCTTCCCACGCCATGCGCGCGGCCTGGCCCAGGAGTTGGTTCTCGGCCGGTACGTCGGGGCGGCCCAGGCGGCTCAGGAAGTCGGCCGCGGCCACCCGCTCGGCCAGGAGCCAACTCGTCTCACGTGCGCGGTCGCCGAGCACGGGCGCGAGCTGGGCGGGGTCGTGCAGCGCGCGGGCGACGTAGCGCCCCGCCCGCGCCATCACGCTGTCGCTCACCGTGATACCGGCGCCGCGTGCCTCCAGCAGCGTCCGTCCGACGTACGCCGTCAGCCAGGGCGACGTCCACCCCCTCGCGCTCCAGAGCCCGATGCCGCCGTCCTCGCGCTGCCGGGCGCTCACCAAGCGCACCAGCCGCTCGATCCGCTGCCTCGTGTCCGCCGGGGCGACGTCCGGAGCGCCCGCGCGCTGCGCGCGGTACAGGGCGATGAGCGAGATGGCCTCGCTGGCGAGCTGCTCCGAGCAGTCGTAGGGATACGAAGCCAGCGCGCGGGCGTACGCCTGCACCAGCGTGAGCGGTGAGGTGCCGAATCCCAGCTCCAGCCGCGAGCGGACGGGGTCGGTCTCCTCGGGAAGCACCATCTCCACCGTCGCCGTGTCGCGCAGCATGCCGGACGCGGTGTGGAAGACGGGCCGGTTTGCGGGTCGGATGGGGATCGTCACCTGCACGGCATCCGTCTCGCCGCCGCCCTCCACGCGGAAGCGGAAAGTGGCGCTGTCGCCCACGGGCGTGGTGAAGTGGAAGCGCGCCTCGGCGCCACGGCCGGCGGCGAGCTCCACGACCTGCCGCGGCGCCTCGAGCGTGACCGATGTGGCATCCGCCATCACCATCACGCGTTGCGGCGCACCGGAACGCTGGTTCACCACAGTCCCCGCGAGGAAGTCGTCGCCCTCGCGGATGAAGCGGGGAAGGGAGGGGCGCGCCAGCAGCGGCTTCGTGGCGACGAGCGACGTGTCTCCTGCGCCGTAGCGGTCGCCCGCCGTCACCGCCACGGCCATCACGCGAAAGGTGGTGGCGTTGTCCGGAAGATGCGCGGATGCGACGGCCTCGCCGTTCGCGCCGGTGATCACGGAGCCGAGGAAGAAGGCCGTGGGCCGGAAGCGCGAGCGGAGAACGCCCGCCAGGTCCTGCCCGCCGCCGCCGCCGGGGCTGCGCGAGCCCTTGGGTCCTTCCGGAACCTGCGGCGCCACGGACACCAGGTTGCTCCCCAGCCGCATGCCGAGGCCGCGCGGCTGGTAGATGAGATTGATGGGGTCCGGCGTCGTGTAGCGGGTGAGCGAGAGCACGCCCTCGTCCACGGCCCAGAGCGTCACTTCCGAAGCCTGCGGGCGACCGGCCGCGTCCCGCACGCGCACCCGCACGCGGGCCGTGTCGCCGGGGCGGTACTCGGCCTGGAGCGGCTGCACGTGTACATCCAGACGCTTGGACTCGGGCGTGACGGTCAGCTCGGCGTAGCCCACGCGCAGGGTGGGGCGCCCGGGGTCGTCCACCGTCCCCGGCCGCGACGTGCGCCCGCGCACCAGGATCACGGAGACGAACGCGTTCGGCGCGAACTCCTCGGTGATGGGGATGCGGATCGTCTGCGTCCCCGAGGTCACGCGGATGCGCCGCTGCTCCAGCACCCGCTCGCGCTCCACCGTCACCCACGCCTCCGCGTCGGTAAAGGGTGCGGCGAGCAGGATGGTGGCCGTGTCGCCCACGGAGTAGCGCTGCTTGTCCGCCACGATGTCCATCTTGAACTTGCCCTCGTCGTTCCAGGGCACCCATCCGCCGCCCACCACCCAGCGCGAGAAGCTGGTGCGCACCTCGCGCCCCTGCGCGTCGGCGGCCTCGAAGTGGACGGTGTACTCGCCGCCCTCGCGCGGGGTGAACGCGCACGGCTGCGGCCCGCGGCCGGTGGTGAGGGTGCACGTGGAGATGGTGTCGCTCACCCACTGTCCCACCTCGTCCACCACCCCGTTCCGCTCGCGCCGCACGCGGTGCCACTCGCGCCGCACGACGGCGCCGCGCACGGCCACGCCGCCCACGCCGCGCCCGTCCGGCCGCACGGCGATGACATCCACCCGCACCGGCGCTCCCGCCGTCCAGAACCACCCGCCGCCCTGCACCTTTGCGCCCAGGTAGAAGTCCGCCGGATGCAGCACGGCCGATGCGACGTCCACCACCGACTGCCGGTTGGCGTCCACCACCTCCGCCAGAATGGTGAGGCGCGCGGGACGCCCGTCCGGCTGCGGCTGCGCCTTCACGCGCAGGTCGCGGTAACCGCGCGCGTCCAGCGTGTCCACGCCGCTCCCCACCGTCTGCTCGCCGGTCTCCTCCTCCTCGAACCCGCCGGACTCCTCGCCGATCTGGTATCCTTCCGTGCCGGGGATGGTGATCTCCCACGGCGACAG
>DASVVI010000133.1:0-1920 GCA_036386635.1 Longimicrobium sp. | reverse complement strand
CGTCGCTGCGCGGAAAGACGTGGCCAGGGACGCGCGCGCTGTCCACCGCCTGCCCCAGCGCCGGGTGCGCGGACGCCGTGGCGAGCGCGAGGGTGGCGGCCACGGTCCAGCGCAGCGCCCGGGAGACCCGCGGGCGGATGGCGATGTTCGTCATGGAAAACTCACGCAGCAGAGTACACCAGCGCGCCGGGGCGCGGGCCCCGCGGAGCCCGCACGATCCGCGCCTATTTCGCCGTGAACCACATGCGCGCCGCCACGATCACCAAAAAGAGGGCGAAGGCGCGCTTCATCTGCACGGGGCTCAGCGTCTGCGCCCAGCGCGCCCCGAAGTAGGCGCCCACCAGCAGGCCCAGCGCGACGAGGAGCGACGCGATCACGTTGACGTGGCCGTTCTTGTAGTACTCGTACGCGCCGAGCGCGCCCACCGGCAGCAGGAGCGAGCCCAGCGAAGTGGCGGTGGCTTCCACGGGAGACATCCTGGCCACGAGCATCAGCGCGGGCACGATCAGCACCCCGCCGCCGATTCCGAACAGCCCGGAGAGGACGCCTGCGCAGAGGCCGATCGCGAGGTACGTCAGGTGCATGATCCCGTCCTTGGTGTGAGCGAGCGCTGGATGAGCGCGGCAAGATAGCGACTCCCGGCGGCCTTGCCCAATGCGCGGCGCCGCCTCAACTTCGCAGGCGATCCGCCAAACTGATTCCGGAACCGGGACCCATGAACCGACGCATCGCACGGGCACTCCTCGCACTCGCCCTCGCACCCCTCTCGCAGCCCCTCGCGGCGCAGCAGGCGCGCGCCACGCAGTCCGCGCAGCAGGGGGTCGACTACCGCATCGAGGCCCGGCTGGACGAGGGGAGCGACGTCCTGCACGGGCGCGCGCGGCTCCGCTACACCAACCGCTCGCCGCGCCGGCTGGACACGCTCTACCTGCACCAGCACCTCAACGCCTTCCGCCCCAACAGCGCCTGGGCGCGGCGCGAGGCGTCGTACGGCGAGATGCGCTTCCAGAACCTGGGCCCGGCGGAGCACGCCTTCGAGCGCTTCACCGCCGTGCGCGTGGACGGCCGCGACGTGCGCCCCGTCTACCCCGGCGCCCCCGACTCCACGGTCACGGCGATCCCGCTCCCCACCCCGCTGCGCACCGGCCAGTCGGTGACGGTGGTGATGGACTGGGACGCGCGCCTCTCCACCCTCCCGCGGCGGCAGGGGCGGCGCGGGCGGCACTTCGACTTCGCCCAGTGGTACCCGCGCATTGCCGTGTACGAGCGCGGCGGGTGGGCCACGCAGCCGCTCCTTCCGCAGGGCGAGTTCTACGGCGAGTTCGCCGAGTACGACGTGACGCTGGACCTTGCGGCCGACCAGGTGGTGGGCGCCACCGGCGTGGTCGTCGATGGGAACCCGGGGTGGACGCCGGACGCATCCGAGCGCTCCGCCTACGCCGCGCGCGCCGCGGAGTCGCTCGGGCTGCTGACGGGCGCGGCGGAGAACGGTCGCAAGCGGGTCCGCTTCCGCGCGCAGCGGGTGCACCACTTCGGCTGGGCGGCGGATCCGCAGTTCACGCACGAGGGCGTTACGCGCTTCTCGCTCAACGACGCCGGCGCTCGCTCGGACCTGCCCTCGATCCACGTCCTCTTCCTCCCCGGCGACACGGCGTGGGCGGGGAACCGAGCCGCGCGCCGCACGCTCGACGCGGTGCAGTGGGTGGGAGCGCTCTTTGGCACCTATCCCTATCCCCAGATCACCAACCTGCACCGGCTGGAGAGCGGCGGCACCGAGTTCCCCATGCTGGTGATGAACGGCTCGGCGACCGAGGGGCTGATCGTGCACGAGGTCACGCACCAGTGGCTGCACGGCATCCTGGGGAGCAACGAGTGGCGCGAGGGGTGGCTGGACGAGGGCTTCACCTCCTTCGTCACCAA
>DASVVI010000132.1:0-1696 GCA_036386635.1 Longimicrobium sp. | reverse complement strand
GCCAGTACGGCGCCCAGTAGAGCGACAGGTAGTCGGTGACGCCCCAGTGGATCACCCGCTCGCCGAGGTTCCCCAGCATCCCGCCCAGCGCCGTCCCCACGAACACCGACGCGTACGTCCGCTGCGCCTTCGGAAGCCGGTGCCCGCGCCCCAGGATCTGGAGGATGACCAGCGTCGCCACGAGCGACGCCACCAGCGCGATCGACTTGCGCGTGCCGAGCGCGAGGTTGTCGTACAGCCCCAGGATCATCGCCTCGTTGCGGACGTGCCACACGGCCATGCGCCCGGGGATGATCTCGCGGAACGCCCCCACCGGCACCATCCACGCGATTGCGGCCTTGGTGCCCCAGTCTAGCAGCGCGATCGCCGCGGCCACGGCCAGCGCGGGGCGCCACCCGCGCACCGGCTCGTGGTCGGACGCGCGCCGCCCCGGCGCCGCATCAGGACGCCGGACGACGCGGCGGAAGCCCATCATGCGGAGCAGCCAGGGTGCGAGACGTTCTTTCATTCGCGCGCGGAGACGGTGCGGGTTGCGGGAGAGGGCACTGCGAGGCGGCGGCGTCCGCTGCCCCAATCTACCGCCGCTTCTTCAAAATGCAGGCCCGCCGGATCTAGCGCCAAAACGGAACATTCTGTTCCACCGAACGGCCATCTGAAGCATCGGTGGCATCGCTTGTGCCTTCCCCTGCGAATTAGTCCTCAAACGGGCGAACCACCACGGTCCGGCCTGCTGCAGAATGTACTACTGGAGGTGTACCATGCATCGTCGAGTACCCCGGACCCTCGCCGCCGTCACGCTCGCTTTCGGCCTCTCTGCGTGCGACGAGGACAGCACGCTCGTGGGCCCATCCGCCGCGAACGCGCCCAGCCCCGGCGGACCGCGCTACGGAGTCTCGGTCGCGGGAGCCGCGCCGTACGCGTATTCCTGCGGACTGAGCCTGGCACCCGACCAGGCCGCCGCAAACACGCGCATCCGCGACGACTACGAGACTTGGAGGTCCCGCCGTGTCTGGTCGCAGGGAGCGCAGGCGGCGCCGGGTGGACTGCGGGTGACCGTCGGGCCCAGCTTCATGTTCGACATCGGCAACGGGAATCCCCAGCCCGCGCCATACGCCACGATCTCGGAGGGGCAGGGCTACGGGATGCTGCTGGCCGCGTACATGGGCGACAAAGCGACCTTCGACGGGCTGTGGCGCTACGCCAAGGCATACCACAACACCCATGGTGTCATGAAGTGGGCGGTAGACCAGTACGGGACCGCGCTTGACAGCAACGCGGCGTCCGACGGCGACGAGGACATGGCGTTCGCGCTCCTGGTGGCGGACAAGAGGTGGGGCGGCTACTGGAACGACCTCAACGCGCTCGTCGGGAACATGAAGACGTACTTCGTGGATCCCACCACCTACGTCTTCAAGTCCGGCGACTGGTCCGGCTCCAGCCCGTTGCGGGTGCACCCCGGCTATCTGGCCCCGGCTTACTACAAGGGTTTCGCCTCGTACCTGGGTGATCCGTTCTGGACCAGCGTGGCCAACAAGTCCTACGAGATCCTGGCGAACATCGACGCGCGCAGCGCCGCGAACGGCAGCAGCAACGCCGCCACCGGGCTGGTGCCGGACCGCGCGATGGTGTCGGGCGACTCGTCGACCAGCGGGAGCTACCGGTTCAGCTGGAACGCCCACCGCGCGCCGTGGCGTCT
>DASVVI010000131.1:0-9188 GCA_036386635.1 Longimicrobium sp. | reverse complement strand
ATGCCGGAAGTGGTTCTGCTGGAATGGTCTTCGGGAAGCGCGGCGGAACGTAGGGACGGCGGTGCAAGCTGTCAACGGAGGGCCCTCACCCCCGCTCGTTCCTCGCTGCCCCCTCTCCCGATAACAGGAGAGGGCTCCGCCCTCGCCGTTATCGAGAGAGGGGGCGGAACCCCGCGCGTCGCACAGATCCCGTAGGGGCGCGATTCATCGCGCCCGTGCCCGCCGCCGCTCCTTCGCCCGCCCTGCACGCCGATACCCGGTAGGGGCAGACCTGCGTGTAACCTGCGTGTCTGCCCACCCTTTCCCCCACCGCGAACCCTGCGATTCGCACCCAAACCCGTAGGGGCCACCCCACGTGGCTGCCCGTGCCCGCCCCCGCTCCGCCGCCCGCTTTACCGCGCCGGCGCCAGATCCAACGTGATTCCCGGCAGCCCCAGATCGCTCTCATCCACGGGCGCTTCGCACAAGGCGGACGGCAACGCTTCGGCCACGTCGCGCGGAATGAGGCCCCTCCCCCGCCCCGCGATCTCGGCGGCGCGGCCGGCGTGGAACAGGGCCAGCGCGGAGGCATTACGCGGCGCGGCGCCGACGGCGAGGAAGGCGCCCGCGATGCCGCTCAGCACGTCGCCCATGCCACCGGTGGCGATGCCGGAGTGGCCGGCGACGTTGACCAGGGTCGGGGTGCCCGCTTCGGCGACGAGCGAGGGAGCGCCCTTGAGGAGCACGGTGCAGCGGAAGCGCTCGGCGGCTTCGGCGGCGGCGGCGAAGGGGTCGGCGATGACGGCGGAGACGGGGCGGTCGAGGAGGCGCCCCATCTCGCCAGGGTGCGGCGTCAGGAGGAGCGCGCGCTCGATCTCGTCGCGGAGCGCGGGGGTCTTCGCGAGGAGGGTGAGGGCGTCGGCGTCGAGGAGGAGGGGCGCGGCGCCGCGTGCGAGACGGCGCAGGAGGGCGAGCGAGTCCTCGTCGGTACCCATCCCCGGGCCCGCGACCACGGCATCAACGTCCACGAAGTCGTCGGGGAGCGAGGCGCGGTCGAGGAAGAGGGCTTCCGGGAGCGAGACCTGGATGATCGCGCGGTTGTCGTCCGGCGAGACCAGGATCGCGTAGCCGGCGCCCGCCCGCAGCGCGCCCATCCCCGCGAGCACCGCCGCGCCCGCCATCCCCCGCCGCCCCGCCACGATCAGAACGCGACCCATCCGCCCCTTGTGCGCGTTGGCCGGAACGGCGGGGAGGTGATGCGCGGCCCAGGCGGGGGTGATCAGCTCCGCGCCCGCATCGGCGAGCGGCGCGAAGCCGCCCTCGACCGCCACGATCCTCCCCGCGTGCTCGCGGCCGGGGAAGAGGAGGAGCCCGCGCTTGGGAGCCCCGAAGGTGACGGTTACGGCGGCGCGGATCGCGGGACCCGGCGCGGCGCCGGTGGTCAGGTTGATCCCGGAAGGACCGTCCAGCGCCACGACGGGGACACCGCTGCGCCCGATCGCATCGATGGCGGCGGCTTCGGGCTCGCGGGGAGCGCCGCGCGCGCCGGTGCCGAGCAGACCATCCACCACCACCGCTGCCCCGGACAGCGCGGCGGACAGATCGTCCGCGCGGCGGATCTCCATCTCCCAGCCGTGCAGGAGCGAGAGGTCGGGCGGGCGCTTGCCCACGGCGATGGCCACCACCTCGCGCCCCCACGCGCGCAGGGTGCGCGCGACGACCAGCGCATCGCCGCCGTTGTTGCCGGCACCGACGACCGCGACGATCCGACCCGCGGGGTAGAGGCGCTGCACGATGGAGGCGGCGGAGCGGCCCGCGCTTTCCATCAGCACCGCTTCGGCGATCCCGGCCTGGCGGATGGAGAGCGCATCCCACGCGCGCATCTCGTCCGCGGCGAGCACGGGGACGCGCGCGCCGGCGAAGAAGGGTGTGGGCATGTGTGGGGAAGCTACGCTATTTGTAGCTCTGGCCGATGGTGCGGCCGAAGCTGATCTCGCCGTTGTCGATGCGGATGTTGAAGCCGCACTCCGGATTCGTGCAGACCCAGGCCTTGTAGGTGATCGGCGCGCCGTCGCGGCCGTAGTCCGACAGGGGAACCAGCAGACCTGCGTTGCACTTCTGGCACTGCGGATACTCGCGGACGTCCGTCATGGCGCACCCCCTCCCCTTGCGTTTACCCCCCCACCTCCACCGGCGCCGAACCCCGCCCGTGCGGGACCGAAAACGGCGCCGCAAGGCCTGTTCCAGGCTACGATGCGGCCAGCAAGGGGCGGCAGGGGCGCCAGGGATAGTTGTTCTCGAAGGCTTCCGCGAAGCAGAACACCCCGTCGAACTCCCCGGGCGAGTCGCCGTCCTGCTTCACCAGGACGCCGCACTCGACCAGGGCGAAGACGATCTCGCCGAAGTCGCGCGTGCCGCGAATCCCCCAGAACTCCAGGACGTGGCGGGCCATGAGGCCGTATCTCTCCAGCGCCAGGTCGCGGCACCCCTCGGCCAGCTCGCGGCCGCTGATGTGGCGCGCCTCCCCCACCCGCTCGATGGTGAAGTGGAGGGCGGCGAGGACGAAGAGGTAAGCGGTGTCGTGGTACGCCGGGAATTGCTTCCGCAAGCGGTCCATGATGGGTTCCGCCAACACGGATCCCTCCATGCGCGACTCTCCCTCAGGGCGATGCCGTGCCGGATGCGGGCGCGGCCGGCGGAACGGGCGGGGCTTCCCCGCACGGCGGCGGGCGGCGGTGAATGAGGCCGCCGTCCGCGGGAACGTCAGATGAATACGCCGCTCAACTGCCCGCGTTCCGAAAGAGCACGCGCTGTCCGACGACGAGGGGTGCGACGGCGCCCGCGGTGGTCTCCGTAAGCTCTTCGCGCAGCGTGGCTTCCGCCGCCGCGGGCACGCTCATTTCCACCGTGCCCGCATCACCCTCCGGGGCGTACCCGTGCTCCACCTCGGCGGCGCTGGCCCGCTCCAGCGCCCGCATCACCGCCGAGGTGTGCTCGTACGGATAGCGCAGCGCGAGGCGCACCGCGACCGTCCCCACCCGGCGCGGGGCCGCCGCGAGCGCCTCGGCGGCGGCGTCCCCGTACGCGCGCACGAGTCCACCGACGCCCAGCTTGGTGCCGCCGTAGTAGCGGGTGACGATCACGATGCAGTCCGTCACCCCCGCGCCGTCGATGGCGGCCAGGATCGGCGCGCCGGCGCTGCCGGAGGGCTCTCCCGCGTCGTTGGCGCGATGGACCCCGCCGCGCATCCTCCACGCGTTGCAGTGGTGCGTGGCGTCCCACATCTCGCGCTCCCGCGCCGCCAGACGCGCTCGCGCCTCCGCCTCGTCCGCCGCCGGTGCCGCCAGCGCGAAGAAGGTGGAGCCTTTGACGCGGGTCTGGGCAACGCCTTCCCCCGCGAGGGTCAGGAACGAGTCAGCGTCCATAAAGAAAAGGCCTCACGCAGAGGCGCAGAGACGCAGGAGAGGAATAAAAGAGAGAAGCATCGCGCAGAGACGTGGAGTAGAGGAACCGAGACTCCTCTGTTGTTCTCTCTCCGCGTCTCTGCGTCTCTGCGTGAGACATGCAGTTCCGGGAAACAGGAAGCGCGCGAACCATGGCTCGCGCGCTTCCCAAGAGACCGTCAGGCCCGGCGCTTACAGCCAGGTGCGCGCCGCGAGGGCAACCACGAGCACGCCGAGCACGCTCATGAAGTCGAGGCGGAACACCACGGGACCGAGCGTGATGCCGAACGCCACCAGGTCCACCACCAGCGGCCCGAAGGCGGCCGATACGGAGGTGGTGAAAAAGGTTCGCGCCGTGCTGTCCGGCGTGAAGCGGACGACCAGCTCCGAGAGGAGGGCTCCCAGGATCATCCCCATCAGCACCACCAGGAGCAGGCGCCCCGCGCGCCGGCGTGTCACCACGTTCATCTCACCTCTCCCCGACCCCCGTGAACGGTTGCACCACTCGGACCCCGCGCCCACGCTGGCAAATGCGGTGCCGTCAACGGCGCCGCTCCACCGCGTGGGCGATGCTCGCCCGCAGCGCGTCGAGCGCCGGACCCTCCGGCAGCCCCTCCAGCGCCTCCTCCGCGCGCGCCGCGCACTCCAGCGCCGCACTGCGCGCGTAGTCCAGCCCTCCGTGCGCGCCCACCAGCTCCACCACCCGCGCGATCTGCTCGTCCGTGGGCTCCGCGGCGCCGAAGAGCTCCTCCACGTCCGCCCTTTCCGCCGCCGAAAGGCGCGGCAGGATGGCGATCAGCGGAAGCGTCACCTTGTGCTCGCGCAGGTCCAGCCCGCTCGGCTTCCCCGTCTGCTCAGAGTCGGCCGTGTAGTCCAGCAGGTCGTCCGCGATCTGGAAGGCGAGCCCCAGCTCGCGGCCAAAGGTGCGCAGCTGCTCGCGGTGCTCCGGCGCGCCCGTGAGCGCGCCCAGCTCGCACGCGGCCGCCATCAGCGATGCCGTCTTGCTGTCGATCAGCCGGTAGTAGTCCGCCTCGCCGAAGTCCAGCGCGTCGTGCGACGAGAGCTGGCGCATCTCCCCCACCGTCATCGCGTTGGCGGCGTCGGCCAGCACGCGGATCGGCTCCACCTCGCCCAGGCGGGTGATCTCGGAGAGGGAGCGGGTATACAGGTAGTCGCCCATGATGATGGCGACCTGGTGGCTCCAGAGGGCGTTGACCGTGGGCATCCCGCGGCGCAGCACCGAGTGGTCCACCGCGTCGTCGTGCACCAGCGTGGCCAGGTGCACCAGCTCCACGATGGCCGCCAGCGTCTCCGCGCGCGCGGAGGGGCGCCCCTCCAGCTCGTCGCACAGCAGGAGGAGCCCCGGGCGGAAGAGCTTCCCGCGGATCTTGGCGAGGTACGCGTTGACCTCCTCCACGGGAGCGAAGTCCGAGACGACGATGCGCCGGATCTCGTCCACCACGGCGTCGAGCCGTTCGCGGATGGGGGCCTGGACGTCGGAAAGGCGGGGCGGAGCCGTGCGCAGCGTCATGCCATGGGAGGCCTGGATTTACCTGCCGGAACGCGGCAACCTAACCGCGGCGCACGATGGTGTCAAAAACCCGGCGCCCGCCCGGCTCCTCGCAGCGCATCCGCGCGCGCCGCCGCGTCGCGAAAGCGGATGTCCACCGAGAGGACCCGCTCGTACAGCTCCACCGCCTGCGCGGAGTTTCCCAGGGCCTCGTGGCTACGGCCGAGGAGGTAGAGTACGCCCACCAGCTCGGCGTCGGCCACGTCCGGAAGCCGCAGCGCGCGCTCCAGCACGCGGCTCGCCACGGGGTACTGCCCCTTTTCCACGAAGCACTGCCCCAGCACCTCCAGCGTGGCCAGCGGATTGGCCCCGCCGCGCAGCGCCACCTGGAACTCGGCGATCGCCTCGTCGATCAGCCCCATCTCCTTGAAGGCGAGCCCCAGATCGTAGTGGCTGGAGGAGTCCTCCGCCTCGATGTTCTCCGCGACCTTTTGGCGGAAGTGGGCCAGCATGTCCGCGAAGTCGCGGTCCTCGTCGCCCGTGGGCTCCTTTTCCTCGACGATGAAGCGCGTGGTCGGCGCCCGCTCGTCCTCGTCGCCCAGGATGAGCGCGCCCAGGTCCACGTACTCGTTCGCGGGGGCGGATGGGGGCGGCGGAGGCGGGGGTGGAGGCGCGGCGGCGCGGGCGCGGCGCGCGGCGTCGTCCATCGCCTCCAGCGCCCCGCGGGCTTCGGGGTTGTACGCCTCGATCTCCAGCACCCGGCCGTAGACGGCGCGCGCCTTGTCCCGCGAGCCGCCCGTCTCGAAGAAGCGGGCGAGCGCCAGGTACCCGTCCACCATCGCCGAGCGGTCGCCGGACCTGAAGGCGTACTCCACCCGCTTCTGCAGGAGGTGCCCCTCGCCGGGGTTGAGGCGGATGAGCTGCGAGATCGGCCCGACCGCTTCGCGAAAGAGCCCCTGCGCCGCGAGCGCCCGGTGCGCCTCGTCCAGGATGCGCGGAACCTCGTCGTGCGCCCCGCGCTCGTGGAGGAGGTCGATCAGCGCGTCTCGCGCCTCGGCGTCCTCGGGATTCGTGGCCACGCGCGAGCGGAGCTGCACCATCCGGTCGCGCGCGGGCGGCGCGGGCTCCGGCTCGAGAGCCGGCAGCTCCACCGCCCCGAAGTCGCTCCCCATGTCCAGCATCGGGAGCGCGTCCTCGTCCTCGTCGTCGATCAGGGGAAGCGGCTCGTTGTCCTCCTCGTCCGGCACCTCCAGGCTGACCTCGCCGTACGCGGACGGATCTGGCGCCGCGTCGAAATCGAGCAGGGGGAGGTCGTCTTCTTCCTCGCGCGGCTCTTCCGCCACCGGTGCGGGCGCGGCGTCGGGGCGGCTGAAGTCCATCGAGACCTCCAGCCCCTCGATCGACGGCAGCTCCACCGGCCCGTCGTCCGCGTCGATGGCGGCGCCGATCTCGAAGCCGGCGGGCGATTCGGGCGGCTCGGGAGCGGCGGGCTCGGCGACCCGGACCTTGCCGCCGTCGTACACGTCGAAGTCGTCCGTCGCGGCGGCCTCGGTGGCCTGCGCCAGCGGCTCGGTGCTGGCGAGTGCGTCGATCTCTCGGATCTGCACGCGCACCGCCTCCGCCGCCTCCTCGTCGCCGCGGCGGATGAGCGGGCCGAGGAGCGTGCGCAGCTGCACCACCGCCTCGTTGCGCTGCCCGTGCGCCAGGAGCTGGTCGGCCAGGAGGCGGCGGACCTCGGTGTCGTCGGGCGAGAGATCCGCGAACTCCTTGAGCCCCTCGAACGACTCCTTGAGCTTCCCGGCGCGGCGCATCCGGTCCGCGTACTCCAGGAAGTTCTGGCGCGCGTCCGCCAGGAACCCCTTCGCCGCGCTGATCTGCCCCAGGCGCCTATACGTGTTGATGCGCCCCGGCACCAGCCGCAGGATCTTGCGGCAGAGCGCGATGGCGTTGTTGTACAGCCCCACCTCCACGTACGCGCTGACGGCCGCCTCGTACGCCTCCACCGCCCTGTCCGTCTCGTTGAGGCGGAGGTGCATGTCGCCGATTCGGTTCCACAGGGCGATGTCGACCTCGCCGCCCTCGGGGCTCTCCAGGATCTGGCGATACGCGCCGATGGCTTCGCGCCACTGGTCCCGCTGCTCATAGGCGCGAGCCTGGTCCCTCAGCTTTCCGATGTTCGCCATGAGCCCGGGGCGGGAGATTCCTGCTACGAAACGTGATACGTGTGACCGGCGAAGATAGCGCGCGGCGCAAGGGTTTGCCAACTGGCGGGCCCGGCGAGTGAACTCGCGGCAACAACAGCACAAAGTCCGCCTTCGCGGACTCCGGGGCGAGATTCGCGCGCATGCCGTAAATCCCGGCACCGCACCGTATGGCCGCGATTCATCGCGCCCACCCTCTCCCCCACCCCGCCCTCCGTCCCGCGCACCGATCCCGTAGGGGCCGCCCCCCGTGGCTGCCCGTGCCATGCGCATCCGCCGAGGCCCGCATCCAGGAGCGAATGAATCCACGGTTGGAATCACACAACCTCCGCCTCCGCGGACTCGCGGTCGAACTCTGCTGTGCACGAGCCGGCTTCAGCCGCCTTCGCGTAGTTCCAGCCGGGGGATTTATCCCCCGGCGCGCGCGGCGCCGGTGCCCGCCGCCCGGAGCCTGCGAAGGCAGGCTTCCCGCGGTTGTTGCAGCGGTTTCAACCGCCGGAGCGCACCAGCTCCCCTCCCATCACCCGCACCCCCGCCTTCCACACCCCCTCCACCACCGGCGCCGCCAACCGATACGGGATCTCCCCCGCCGAGCCACAGCGCCAGAGCACCAGGTCCGCCGGGGCGCCGGGAACCAGCGTCCCACGCCCATCCGTGAGCTCCAGCGCGGCGGCGCCGCCCGCGGTGGCGGCGCGGAGCGACTCGGCGGGCGACATCCCCATGCGCGAGCACGCCGCCGTCATCACGAACGTCAGGCTCGGCGTGGGCGAGGAGCCCGGATTGAAGTCCGTCGCCAGCGCCACGGTCGCGCCCGCATCCAGCAGCGCGCGCGCGGGGGCGAACTTCGGGCGTCCCAGGAAGAAGAGCGTCGCCGGGAGGAGCGTCGCCACCGTGCGCGAGCCGGCCAGCGCCGCGATCCCCGCCTCCGATACGTCGCCCAGGTGGTCGGCGGATGCGGCGCCCAGCTCCACGGCCAGCTCCGCGCCCCCGCTCCCCTCCAGCTCGTCCGCGTGGATCTTTGGGCGCAGGCCGTGATCGAGCCCCGCGCGCAGGATCCGCTCGCTCTGTGCGCGGTCGAAGACGCCCGGCTCCATGAACACGTCGCAGAAGCGCGCCAGATCCGCCTCCGCCACCGCCGGAATCATCTCCTCCACGAGCAGATCAACGTACGCGTCACGTCGCTCGCGATACTCCGGCGGCACCTCGTGAGCGCCGAGGAAGGTGGGGACCAGCTCGATCGGCTGCATGGAGGCGAGGCGGCGGATCGCGCGCAGCGTCTTCAGCTCGTCCTCGGTGGACAGCCCGTAGCCGCTCTTCACCTCGGCGGTCGTGATCCCGTTCGCCAGCAGGTCACGCAGGCGTGGGAGGGCAAGCTCCACCAGCTCGTCCTCGCTGCGGGACCGGAGGTCGCGCACCGATGCGTTGATCCCGCCGCCGCGCCGCGCGATCTCCATGTACGGCACGCCCTGGCAGCGGAGCGCGTACTCCTCCGTGCGCCAGCGGCCGAAGACGGCGTGCGTATGCGAGTCCACGAGCCCGGGCGTCAGCGTGCCGCCCGCGCAGTCCACCTCCGCCGCGCCGGGGTAGCGCGCGCGCAACTCCGCCTCTGGACCGACCTCCGCGATCCGCCCGCCGGCCACCGCGACCGCGGCACCGCGCAGTGTGGCAGCGGGGTCCGCGTCGTTGGCCTGGCGAGGAGGCCCGGAGCAGGCGGCGACCTCGGCGGCGCCGGTAAAGAGAAACGTAGACAATGTCGTAGTCATCGAGGAGCCGTGGCAGTGTTGTTGTGTGGTGGCTGGTATGCTGCACCTCCCGCTCCACTTCGCTTAGGAGTGAGTTGCCAGGCTGCGCGTGTGACGAAACACTTCCCCCACCGTCCATGTTCGGTTATACTTCGGGCGTGGGCAGGTCCCCTTGAGTCGCACTCAACCGCAACCACGGGAGAACAAATCATGGCGAAGAACACCGGCGAGGGCCATCGCGTAGGGTCGGTGAACGACCGTACTCAGTTCAAGACTCCGAGCGGGAACAGCGCCAAGCGCGACACGGAGAACG
>DASVVI010000130.1:0-3595 GCA_036386635.1 Longimicrobium sp. | reverse complement strand
AACCGCGTGGCGACGCTGCCGCCGGAGGCGCGCACGCGCGGGCTGGTGACGGCGTCGGCCGGGAACCACGGGCAGGGGGTGGCGCTGGCCGCGGGGCTCCTGGGTGCCCAAGCCCTGGTCTTCGTCCCCGCGTCGGCGCCGCAGACCAAGCGGCGGCGCATCGCACGCTTCGGCGCGGAGCTGGTGCTGGTGGAGGGCGGCTACGACGACGCGCACGCCGCCGCCGAAGCGCACGCGGCGGAAACCGGGGCCGCTTTCGTGCACGCGTACAGCGACCCGATGACGGTCGCCGGCCAAGCGACGGTGGCGTTGGAGATCCTGCAGGAGCTGCCCGAGGTGCGCACGCTGGTGGTGCCGGTGGGCGGCGGCGGGCTGGTGAACGGAACGGGGATCGTGGCGCGCGCCCTGGCACCCGGCGCGCGCGTGGTGGGGGTGCAGACGCACGAGACGGGGGCGATGCACGCCTCGCTCGCCGCCGGCACGCTGTGTTGCCCGCCCCAGGGTGCGACGTTGTGTGAAGGGCTCTCCGGCGAGACCGACGCGCGCAGCCTGGAGCTGGCCCGGCAGGTGGTGGACGAGGTGGTGCTGGTGAGCGAGGACGCCGTGCGCCGCGCCATGCGCTGGCTCTTCGTCGAAGAAGGGGTGGTGGCCGAGGGATCGGCCGCGGTGGCGGTGGCGGCGCTGCTGGAAGGCGCCATCCGCGACCTTGTGGGGCCGGTGGCGGTGATCCTGAGCGGGAGCAACGTGGACGCCGCGCGGATGGCGGAGGTCCTGGGGAGCGATTGATGGCGACGATTTTATCATTCGCGGGGATCAGCCCGCGCATCCACCCGACCGCCTTCGTGGCGCCCACCGCCACGGTGATCGGCAACGTGACGATCGGAGAGGAGGCGAGCATCTGGTTCGGCGCCGTCATCCGCGGCGACGAGCCCGAGCACGAGATCCGCGTGGGGGCTCGCACGAGTATACAGGACAACTGCGTGGTGCACGTGAGCCGCCAGGGCGCCACCCTCATCGGCGCGGACGTCACGGTGGGCCACGGCGCCGTCCTGGAAAGCTGCACGGTGGGCGACGGAGCGCTGATCGGCATGAACGCCGTCGTCCTGCAGCGCGCCGTCGTGGGCGATGCGGCGCTGATCGCGGCGGGCGCGGTGGTGGGGAGCGGCGCCGAGATCCCGGCGCGGCACCTGGCCGCGGGGGCGCCGGCCGCGGTCAAAAAGGAACTGGAGGGCGAGTCGCTGCGCTGGGTCACCACCAGCGCGGCGCACTACGTGGAGCTGTCGCGGCAATACATGGAGCAGGGCGGGGAAAATGGGAGAACTGAATGAGCAATGACTTCGGCGGGCACGACGCGCGCCCCGGACCTTCGTACGCGCCGGCCTCCGCGCCGCACCCCGCCCCCCCACGCACCCGCGCGGAGGGGATGGAGGAGCTGATCCGCACCCTCTCCCTCCTCCCCGGCCCCACCGGCCAGGAGGACGCGGTGCTGGAGTGGGTGGCGCGCGAGTGGCGCGCGCTGGGCGAGGTGACGCAGTCGCCGGTGGGGAACCTCTTCCTCCACATCCCCGGCCCGGGCCCGCGCGTGCTGCTGGCGGCGCACGCGGACGAGCTGTCGCTGATCGTGCGCTCCATCACCCCGGACGGCTTCCTGCGCGTCCTGCCGGGCGAGCGCGACGTCTTCTCCTTCCCCTACTTCCTGGGCGCGCCGGTCCGGATTCTGGCCGACGGCGGCGAGCTCCCCGGCGTCGTGGCGACCACCACCGGCCACGCCATGACACCGGAGCAAAAGGACCGCGTCCGGCTGGGATGGGACGACCTGTTCGTGGACGTGGGGCTCACCGCGCGCGAGTGCGGGGAGCGCGGCATCCGCATCGGCACGCGCATGGTGTGGGACTCGCCGCCGCGCAAGCTGGGCAGGCTCCTGGTGGGCAAGGCGATGGACGACCGGCTGGGCGTGGCGGTGCTGGTGGAGCTGGCGCGCCGCCTCTCGGTGCAGGCGCCGCGCTACGACGTGACGCTCGCGCTCACGGTGCAGGAAGAGATCGGGATGGTGGGCGCGTCGTCGCTGGCGCGGGATGGCCGCGCCTTCGACATCGGCTTCGTGATCGACAACGGGCTGGCGGGCGACATCCCCACCACCTCCGGCGAGCACGTCCCCGTGCGCCTGGGAGGCGGGCCGACGCTGGTGCACCGCGACTCCTCCGTCCACTACTCGCGCCGCCTGATCCACGCCATGCGCGAAGTGGCCGGGCGCAACGGCGTCCCCATCCAGGAGATGGTGCTCTTCCACTACTCGTCCGACGGCGCGCACCTGGTGCGGCAGGGGATGGAGGCGCTGCTGGTGGCGCCGCCCATCCGCTACTCGCACTCCCCGTTCGAGGCGGTCGACCCCACCGACGTGGAGGCGACGGTGCGCCTGTTCGAGCTATTCCTGCCGGGTGCCGCGCCGGGGTGAACGCGGACGTCGTCGTCGTGGGCGGGGGGGTGATCGGGTGCGCCGTGGCCCGCCACGCCGCGCGCGGCGGGCTGCGCGTCGTGGTGGTGGAGCGCGCCACGCCCGGGATGGAGGCCTCGCACGCCGCCGCCGGGATGCTCTCCCCCCTTGCCGAGGCCGACGCGCCGGGCCCGTTCCTCGACCTCCTCCTCCGCGCCCGCGCCATGTACCCCGCCTTCGCCGCCGCCCTCGCGGAGGAGACGGGGATCGACGTCGGCTACGGCGACGCCGGAACGCTGTACCTGGCCCTGCGCGACGAGGACGAGGCCGAGCTGGAGCACCGCTTCGCCTGGCAGTCCGCCGCCGGGCTTTCCGTCGAGCGGCTGGATGCGGAGGCGGTTCGCGCCGTGGAGCCGGCGGTGTCCCCCGCCACGCGCTGGGCCCTGCGCTTCCCCGGCGACCACCAGGCGGACAACCGCGCACTGGGCCGCGCGCTCTGGGGCGCCGCCGCCCGCGCTGGCGTCGACTTTCGCCTCGGCGCCGACGCCGTCGCCCTGCTGCGCGACGGCGACCGTGTCGCGGGTGTGATGCTGGCGGGCGGGGAGCGGATCGAGGCGGGCGCCGTGGTTCTGGCCGGGGGGAGCTGGGCGGGCCGGATGGAGGGACTTCCCCGCCCTCTGCCGGTCGAGCCGGTGCACGGCCAGATCCTGGCCCTCGAATCGATCCCCCCGCTCTTCCGCCACGTAATCGACTCGCCGCGCTGCTACCTGGTGCCCCGCACGGAGGGCCGCGTGCTGGCCGGCGCCACGGTCGAGCACCTCGGCTTCCGCAAGACCGTCACACCACGCGGCCTCCTCGGCCTCCTCGCCGGCGCCGTCGAGATCGCCCCCGCCCTCGCCGACGCCGCGGTGGTGGAGACGTGGGCCGGTCTCCGCCCCGGCACCCCCGACGGCTTCCCCATCCTCGGCCCCGACCCCGACCTCGCGGGGCTACACTACGCGACGGGCCACTTCCGCAACGGCATCCTGCTCGCGCCGCTGACCGGCGAGCTGGTGGGGGAGGGGCTGCTGGGGCGGGTGGATGGCGCGGTGGCGGGGTTTGGGGTGGGGCGGTTTGGGTAGGCCCTCACCCCCGCTCGTTCCTCGCTGCCCCCTCTCCCGA
>DASVVI010000129.1:0-9509 GCA_036386635.1 Longimicrobium sp. | reverse complement strand
GCCCCTTCCGCTTCTGGTTCGACGGCTTGGAGTACCGCTGGTATCGCTGGGTGATCGACTACAACCTGGACCGGCAGCTCTCCGTCTTCCACGGTGTCGGCTCCCTCTTCGCCCGCGGCGATGGCTCCGAGCGCGATGCCGAGCGCCCGCGCCCCGGCGGCGGCATGCCTGACGAAGCGCCGTGGGTCGTGATCGCGCTGGTACTGGCCGGCGGCGCGGTGTGGATCGTCCGCCGCCGCGGCCAGCGCCTTCCCCCCGAGGCGCGCATCTACCTCGCCCTCCGCCGCGCCTACGCCCGCGCCGGCATCGGCGACGACGCGGCCGGCCCGCTGCAATGGGCCGAAGGGCTGGAGCGCGAGGGCGCGCCGGGCTCCGAATCCGCAGCCCGCCTGGTGCGCCACTACCTGGACGCGCGCTTCGGCCGCCGCCCCGCCGGCGCGCACGGCATCGCCGAGATGACCCGCTCCCTCGACGAGTCCCGCGCCGCCCTCCGCGCCGGCAAGCGGGTGCACGCGGCCTCCGCGAAGTAGCTCGCCGAACGACCCTGTTTCGCCGCGCCCCTTCCATTCCGGGCGCAGTTGTAGCAGAGTACAGTAACAAATGCACGCGGGGGGCACCCCGCATCCTCCCATCCGAGAGTGTCCAGGACGATGGAGCAGAAGCGCTTCGAGGTGGAGATCACCTTCCGCCAGACGGTTCGTTACGTGGTGGATGCAAAGGACCGCAAGCTGGCCGAGCGGATGGCCGTGGAGCGCTGGCACGGCGGCGAAGAAGGGACGACGCTGAGCATCGACTGCTCCGAAGTGATGGCCGTCGCCGCCGCCGAGTCGCCCACCGAGGACAAGCAGTGCCGCGACTGCGAAGCCGCCTTCCGCTACCTGCGCGACCGCGAGCTGGTGATAGAGATGCTGGACGCGGACGCCTTCAACCCCACCGTGCACGACGCCGTCTCGGCCGATGACGTGGCCACCCACATCGGCTGGAAGCGCAAGGACGACCCCACCCTGGCCGACACGGCCCGCGCCGCCCGCGCCCTCGACCGTCTCTGCCAGGAGCACCGCGTGGTGTGCTTCACCCGCCCCCGGGTGCGCGCCAGCGAGCGCGGCGAGGTCCGCCTCTACTGCACCCCCCAGCACCTCGGCCGCCTGACCTCCCTGCTGATGGACGACCCGGAGCTGAGCGCCGCGGCGGTGTAGGGGGCGCGGAGGCCCCCTCCCCGCTCGTTCCTCGCTGCCCCTCCCCCAAACTGCTGGGGGAGGGGCGTTTGCGTGCATCTCTGCCCGGCACGTAGACCGGCGTTGCGCGTGCGGCGGTTGCACCGTAATTTGGTGCAATACACAATCATCAGGCAACACATGGCACGACGGCCGCCCGCTCACGACCCGCTCGCCCTCGCTCTCGCCTCCGGTGCGATGGCGAGGCTGGTGCGCTATTTCGCCGTGAATCCCGAGTCGGCGCCGCATGGACGCGCACTCGAGCGGATCACGGGAGTGAGCCCGGCTTCGCTGAAGAACGAACTGGATCGGCTGCTGATTTTGGAGCTCCTCCTTCGTCGCAACGAGGGCAACAAGGTCCGCTACTGCGTCAACGAGGAGAATCCGCTCTGGGCGCAGTTCCGCGCTCTGGTCCGTCAGCTGAGCACGCCCGCGGACGTACTGCCCTACGCCCTCGCCGAGGTAGACGGCGTGGAGGGCGCGTTCATTTTCGGATCGTTCGCCCGGGGGAGCGCGCGCGAGGAAAGCGATGTCGACGTGATGGTACTCGGAAAGCAGATCGATGAGCCCTCGCTTTCCCGGCACGTGATCGAGGCGAGCGTGCTACTCGGACGCGAGGTGAACGTCGTGGTGGCTACGCCGGACGAGTTCCGAACCGGCAACAAGTTCTATCGGAACGTGGCTCGCGAGCCGAAGCAGTGGCTGGTGGACCGCTCCGGCCTGAAGCACGAACTCGAACCGGCAGCATGAGCGCAGAACCTCGACACCGCTGTCGAGCGCAAATGCTGTAGGGGCGCGATTTATCGCGCCCGTGCCTGACGCCGCTCCGCACCGCGCATAGACGCGCCATCGTCGGCGTTGCACGAGGGGGGATTGCGGTCTATCCTTTCGCGCGCGCCACTAGGCGCAAGATTCCACTTGAGAGCGCAGGGACCCCTGTCTCCGCCAATTTGTCATCCTGAGCGACGCGCCGCGAGGGTGCTTGTGTTTCTCTGATCTGTGGCGCGGAGCGAAGGATCTACTGCGCGAGACGGGAGATCTGGGCCGGCACGCCGGGGCCCTCGGTTCGCCGGCTAGATCCTTTGGTCGCCGCCGGAGGACAGCGAGCGGGCGGGGGTCTGGGTGGCGGCTCCCTCAGAGGGTGTTTAAAAACGTCAATCCGGCAGATCCGATGGCTCGCGCGAGAGCAAGATCAAGCTTCAGTTGTGCGGAAGATGATTACTTCTTGCTTCCGTGCGGCATTGCGAGACTACGGACTGATGGCCCCAGTGGAGTTTTTAAACACCCTCTCAGGATGACATAAGGGTTGGGACCGAAGCCAACGCACTCACGCACTAACGCACTCACGCACTTCCCCTCCCCCCAACCCACTCCCCGCCTTGACGTTCTCCGCGCTCGACTTCGCCATCGTCATCGGCTACATCGTCTTCGTGTCCGTGCTGGGGGCGGTGCTGGGGCGCCAGCAGAAAGACGCGAGCGACTACTTCCTGGCCGACCGGGCAATTCCGTGGTGGGCGGCGTGCTTCAGCCTGGTGGCCACCGAGACCAGCGCACTCACCGTCATCAGCGTGCCTGCCACGGCGTACGGGGCGGACCTGTGGATGATCCAGCTCGCCGCAGGGTACTGCATCGGGCGCATCGGCATCGCCATCTTCCTGCTGCCCCGCTACTTCCGCGGCGAGATCGCCACCGCGTACGTGCTGCTGGAACGGCGGTTCGGGGACCGGGCGCGGCGCTTCGCATCGCTCATCTTCCTGGTCACGAGGACGCTGGCGGACGGGGTCAGGATCTTTGCGACGGCGCTGCCGCTGGCGGTGGTCGCGGGGATCCCGGTGTGGCAGAGCATCGTGGCGATCGGCGTCTTTACGCTGCTCTACAGCTACTACGGCGGGCTGCGCGCGGTGGTGTGGGTGGACGTGGCGCAGCTCTTCATCTACGTCGCGGGCGGCATCGCGGTGCTCTGGGTGCTGGTGCGGCTGGTGCCGGGCGGGTGGAGCGGGATCGTGGCCGCCGCGGCACCCGATGACAAGCTGCGCATCCTGCACCCCGGCGGCGGCTTCGCGGACCCCAAGTGGCTGCTGACGGGGATCGTGGGCGGCGCCTTCCTCACCATGGCCAGCCACGGCGCGGATCACCTCATCGTGCAGCGCCTCCTCGCCTCGCCCTCGCTGGGCGACGCGCGCAAGGCGCTGGTGGGGTCCGGCGTCATCGTCCTCATCCAGTTCGCGCTGTTCCTGCTGATCGGGGTGGGGCTGTTCGCGTACTACAAGGGCGCGCCGTTCACGCCGCCGGACTCCGTCTTCCCGCGCTTCGCGGTGGAGCATCTGCCCACGGGGGTGCGCGGGCTGGTGGTGGCGGCGATCCTGGCTGCGGCGATGTCGTCGTCGCTCAACGCGCTGGCGGCCGTGTCCGTGCACGACATCTACGTGCCGCTCACCGGGCGCGGCGGCGAGGCCCACCTGCTGGCCGTGGGGAAGCGCTTCACCCTCTTCTGGGGCGCGGTGATGATCGTGGTGTCGCTCGCCTTCCAGTGGGTCGCGTCGGGGACGCCGCTGGTGGTGATCGCCCTGCAGATCGCCTCGTTCACCTACGGCGGGCTGCTGGGCGGCTTCCTGCTGGGGCTCGTTTCGAAGCGCGCGAGGGAGCGCGACGCGGTCGCGGGCATGGCGGTTGCCGTCGCGGGGATGGCGGCGCTGTGGGCGCTGCAGCAGTTCGGCGCGATTCCCAAGGTGATCGACACCCTGTGGTTCGCGCTGCTGGGCTCGGCCATCACCGTGGCCGTGGGCTCGGCGATGGCCCGGCTGCGGCCCAGCCCGCCGAAGCCTGAGCCGCTTGGCGCATAGCTTCCTTCATCCCCCTGCCGGACGAGCGAATGGACCTGTACCTGTTCCTGAAAGCCGTGATCCTTGGCCTCGTGGAAGGCGCCACGGAGTTCATCCCCGTATCCTCCACCGGGCACCTGATCCTCTTTCAGGATTGGCTCAGCTTCGAGGGGAAGAAGCAGAACGCGTTCATCATCTTCATCCAGCTCGGCGCCATCTTGGCCGTGGTCTGGGTGTACCGCGAGAAGATCGTGGAGGTGCTGCGGACGTGGCGCACCCCCAGGTCGCGCGGCCTCATGATCAACCTGGTCGTCGCGACCATCCCCGCCGTGGTGATCGGCGTGCCCACGGAGAAGTGGATCGAGGCGCGGCTGTTCAAGCCCTTTCCCGTGGCGCTGGCGCTGGTGGTGGGCGGCATCGTGATCCTGCTGGTGGAGCGCTACTTCCGCACGCCCACGGTCGACTCGGTGGACGACATCCCGCTGCGTAAGGCGCTGGGGGTGGGGCTGTTCCAGGTGTTGGCGATGCTCTGGCCCGGGTTCTCGCGCTCGGGGGCGACCATCATGGGCGGGCTGGGGCTGGGCCTGTCGCGCACGGCGGCCACCGAGTTCTCCTTCTTCATGGCGATCCCGGCGATGCTGGGCGCGTCCGTCATCAAGATGGGCGACATCATGGACGTGGCCACGAAGGCGGACGTCCCCATCTTCGCCACCGGCTTCATCGTCGCCTTCATCTCCGCGCTGGTGGTGATCCGCGGCCTGCTGTCCTACGTCTCCAAGAACGACTTCAAGCCGTTCGCCTGGTACCGCATCGCCATCGGGATCGTGCTGATCGCCTGGTACTGGAACGGCTCGGGAGGGGCGTAGGTCGGCCGGCCCCCTCCCCGGCCCCCTCCCCCGCCTGCGGGGGCGCAGGGCGGGTGAGGGGGAGAACTCCGCGCACTGGCACGGACGCACGCGAAACGCCCCTCCCCCAGGCTGTTTTGGGGGAGGGGCCGCGAGGAACGAGCGGGGGAGGGGGCCTCGCGCCTCTCCGCCCCTACAACCGCCGCCTCCCCCGCGTCACCAGGCGCAGGATGAAGAGCAGGATCACCGCGCCGATGAAGGCGGTGAAGATGGTGCCCGCCAGGCCGCTGAACGGGGTGGTGACGCCCATCTGGCGGAAGAGCCATCCGCCGACGAAGGCGCCCACGATACCGACCACGATGTCGCCGATCAGTCCCACGCCACCCATCACCAGCGACGCCAGCACGCCGGCGATGAGTCCCACGATCAGCCAGGTCAACAGGTCCATGTAGCCTCCGGGTTCGAGTTGAAGCCAACGGGAGCAACTCACATGCCCCGCACGCACGACCCACCCTCCGCCAAACGGAAACGATGAACGTCACACGCGCCGCCCTGCTCGTCCTCGCCCTGGCGCCCGTCGCCTGCGCGCGCCCCGCGTCCCCCGTTCCGGAGGGGATTCGCTACGTGTCGCGAGCGGAGTGGGGCGCCAAGCCGCCGGTGATGGAGATGAAGACGCACGTGCCGCACCGCATCACCATCCACCACACGGCCGAGCGGCAGGCGCCCGATCGCTCCACCGAGGAGAAGCTCCAGGCCCTGCAGCGCTTCTCGCAGAACGAGGGGACGCTGGGCAACGGGCGCCCCAAGCGCATGTGGGCCGACGTGCCGTACCACCTGTACGTCGCGGTGGACGGGAGCGTGGCCGAGGCGCGCCCCATCCGCTTCGTGGGCGACTCCAACACGCCGTACGATCCTACCGGGCACCTGCTGGTGGTGGTCGAGGGCAACTTCGAGGAAGAAGAGCTCTCCCCCGCGCAGCGCCGCACGATGGACCTGCTCATCCCCGCCCTGGCGCGCCGCTACCACGTCCCGCCCGAGAACATCGCCGCGCACCGCGACTTCGCCGAGACGCTCTGCCCCGGGCGGTCGCTGTACGCGGAGATCCCGCACTTCCGCGAGCTCGTGGCGCGGTAAGGGAAGCGGCCCCGGGCTCACACAGAGAGAACACAGATGGTCATGGAAAGTGGAACGGAGAGGGGTACTCTGCGCCCAGGCATTTTCCTCTGTCCTCGTACACGCGGGTGTGTGTCGGCAGCCTAGCCCCAGAGGCCGTGCTCCCTACAGTGGCGCTGTCCACGCTGTTGATAATCTCCAAACGGGGATCGATCGGTGGCTGGTTCCCGTGCCTGGGCTGTTGCTGCCTGAGGCTGCTTCGGACGACGAAAATTTGGTGAATTCCTAAGCCAATCGTTCCATCGGGGGCTATCTCGGATGCTGGCTGGCACAGGTGGCGGAGATCCCCAAATCTAGAAGACAAGGATCGGGAAGGTAACGGTTACGGAAGGGTGCGCTTCCGGGGACGCTGAGTGGAACAGTCGGCTACAAGTCAGGAGCTCGCGCTACATGCCGAGCAGATCGCCAATCACCTGAGGGAGGACGCGGATCTCATCCATGGCGCGGCGGACAGTCTTGGTGGCGGTGCGACGGGAGGAGATGAGCTAGATCGTTACCGCCCTCCTATACAAGGCGGGAAACTAACTTCCGCTAGCACCAACATCCAGGAACCACCCTGGATTCACGGGTGCGATGCGCTGCCACCGGGCTCTGCTCGTCTAACCTCAAGCGAAGGCCGGTGAACCTCCGGGACGCCAATCAAGGATTAGCTGTGTCACTAGGTCTGTCGGGCTGCGAAGCGGCAGCGCGGCGGCGCTACGTAGCCAGCGGATCACGCGCGCTGCGTGCGAGTCCTCGTCCACCAGCGCAAACAAGCGCTGCTTCTCCTCCCACGTGTGCAGCCCCCCACCCGCTACGCGCTCGGAGACGTCGCGGGCGTGGCGGAACGCCCGGTTCACAAAAGCCCGTAGCGAGAAGTCGGACGATGGCTCAAGCCTCCCTTCCGGTCCTCGCGTCCACGCCGCCGCCGCGAGCCCTTGGAACCCGCGAGCGCCCGCCTCCACCACATGGTTCAGCGCGTGCGCCGCGACTAGGTCGAGCGTGCCCCCGGTCCAGAACTCGGAAGTGAACTGCAGATAGCGATGCCCGTCTTCTCCGGTTTTCCCTATGGGGCTCGCGATCTCCCATGGGTCGACGGCCCGGTTAGGGTCCTCCGCCAGACGAGTCAGTGCCTCCCTGAGGAGCACTGTCCCTGGCTCGGAGAAGTTAAGGAAATCGTCCGCATCCGCAGTTAGTGCTAGCGTGAGTTCCTGGTCGACCCGTTCACCACTGGAGACGTAGGTTAGGCCCTGCAAGGCGGTGATCGCCACCACGGCGCGCTCCGCCTCCCTTCCGCCGCAGACGGGGAACAGGTGGGCGCGCATTGCCTGCGGGGGCGCCGGGTGGGTCTTCGCGTGAGGGCGCTGATGCGCACGACAGAAGTAGCCATGGTCGGGATCGACCGGGCACTCGCAGGCATGAGGCGTCGACAGGCACGCCGCAGTATACTCCGCACAATACAGCGACTTTCCTGCACAGCCCAGGTGTGCGCAAGGCTCATGTCCCTCGTGCGACGGCATCCCCTGGAAAGTCAACTCGCAGTCAGGCATCGTCAGATCGGCTCGTGGGGTTGGTGTTTTTGAAGGCATGAAGGAGCTCCCGTGCCGCCTCTTGGGCCGCTTCGCGATAGGCCGCGGCTTCCTCAGCCTCCTCAGCCCCCTCTAGCCCTACGCGCGCGAGCTCATACCTCTTGTACGCTTCTCCGTAGCCCGCGCGTAGTTGCGCTGTGAAATCCGGTCCGCGATGCTTCTCGACGTACGCGCGGACGTCTTCCTGCCCGATCAGGTGAAATGGTGCCTCATCGAGGACGGCCGGCGTTCCCCGCTTAGTCGAGAGGAACCGGCGCAGGCGGCCGACGTTCGTAGTCACACCCAGATCGATCGTCGTAACTACACGCTCCACTATCGCGATCTCCTTTAGCCGGATCTCCTTCTGCTGTTCCTTCTTCTGAGCTCGGAGGCTCTGGAGCACGCCGAGTAACGCAATGAGCACAGCGACTCCCGCACTGATCAACCCAAGTGTGAGCGGGTGGTCGTGCCAACGGACCTCCGGCGGCCGGCCGACAACCGCTGCGGCGACCACGCGGCGTGCTCTCACCCCCGCGCTGTCCCGGACGAGTTCCAGTGCTAATGGGCCCGTATTATCCGGTGGGCGGCAGAGCGCAAGTCTCTGGTCTCCTCGCACCCCGGTATCCGCCCGGAGCGTAAGGGACTGGAGGCGCCGTGAGCCGGGAGACGATGGATGCGAGTCCCGCCGACATCCACTCGCCTGGGAGGGGAACCAAGTACCATGCGATGCCACCACGATCTCGATCCGAAGGCTGCCGCGTACCGGGATCCACCCCCCCGGGATCACGAGCGAAGCCTCCGCCGGTTTCGAACCGGGCCCGGTCGCCTCCACCACCCAAGGCGCGGGCGGCCCGCCAGTATGCTGACCCGGCACCGTATCCGCGGCTGCGACCAGCCAGACTGTACTGAGCAGGTGAATCATTCGGTCTCGGTATGCTTGTACGGAACTTCTAAAGGCTAACGCGACCAGATTGTACTGCATCAATCTCGACAGCCCCTTCCGCAGAGCGAACCCACAGAGACGCGCTCGGATCACGAATATTGTGCCGCTTGAAGCAGGCGTCAACGCAATTTAATGGAGTAGCGCCTCGAAACGAACGCACCATTACGTACACGTTGTAAGGGGGAGACGCGCGCCGGAGAGGATAGCGCCTCCGGCACCGGTGTCCCTCCATGTAGTCAGGCGCGAAGAGCGCGTCCTGATTTCCGACGCTCTGATGCTGTTCTACTGCGGTGCCGGAGGGAGATCGAGGCGGTTGTACTTCGTGAGGATCTCGCGCAGGCGGTCGTGGGGGAGACCGTAGGCGCGCAGCCCGTCGGCGCCGGTCATGGTGCGCGCGGCGACCATGGCGTTGGTGATCGCTTCCTCGGTCGCCTGGACGGTGGCCTGGAAGACGCCGTCGATGCGGCCGTTGGGGAGCATGGTGAGGGCTACGCTCGCCGTGTCGCGCGCGGCGCCGGGGTTGGCGGTCGAGAAGGCGATGAAGATGTCGCCGCTCCCGTTGCCCGCGATGCTCCCCTCGCGCCCCAACCCGAGCGCCGCCCGCCGCACCACGCGCTCCAGCTGGTGCGGAAGGAGCGGCGCGTCCGTGGCCACCACGATGATGATGGAGCCGACGTCGCGCTCGTCGCCGCGCGCGGGGGCCGCTGCGGTGGGCGTGGCGCAGCGGGGGACGCCGCGCAGGTACGGCTGCGACGGCGGCTCCGCGCCCTCGTAGCAGGTGCGCATTCCCGTGATCTCGCGCCCCACGGGGACGCCGGCGATGCGCAGGTTGTACTGGCTGCCGTAGTTGCACTGCACCAGCACGCCCAGCACAAAGTCCCCCACCTTGGTGTGTACTTTGCGTGAGGCCGTGCCGATTCCACCCTTGAACTCGTGGCATATCATCCCCGTGCCGCCGCCCACGC
>DASVVI010000128.1:0-12877 GCA_036386635.1 Longimicrobium sp. | reverse complement strand
CGCGGCCGGATTTACTGCGAAGTGCGAATGCTCGTCAGTCGCAGCGCACCGCGTACAGGTGGCGGGTGCCGGCGACGAAGGCACGTCCGCCGGAGACCGCGACGCCCGAGGTCGCGAAATCGGATTGGTCGCTGAGCAGGGCGACGTCGAGGTGCTTGCCGGAGCGGCGGTCGATCACCTCGATGTCGAAATTGTCCACGATCACCCGCTCTCCGCACACCCCGATCCCCACGACGCTCGAGGCCGTCTTCGTGCTCCACTTCACCGTGCCGGTGGCGAGATCCATTGCGTACACGTAGGTGTCGCCCATCCCGATGTAGATGACGCCGTCCACCACGTGCGGCGACTCGATGGGTCCCACGAATCCCCGGCGCCCCAGTGTGCGCCAGACCTCGCGCCCCGTGAAGCGGTCCACGGCGAAGACGCTGTTGTCGTACTCCGAGCTGGTCACCAGAAGACGGCCGGCGACCACGGGGGCTCCGACTGCGTTCGATTTCGTGCCCTCGCTCTGATACCGCCACAGCTCTCTCCCGGTGCCGCGGTCCAGTGCCACGATCACCGCGGCGGCATCGAAGCCGTTCGAGCTGAGGTCCCGCCGGATCGACGCGTACACCGTGTCGCCGGATACGGAGAGGCCGCTCACGGCGGCGGCGTGCTGCCACCCTGGCCCCGCATCCACCTCCCAGAGCACGCGTCCGTCCCCGCGGGCGAGCGCGATCACGCGGTGCTCGCGCGTACCCACGTACATCGCGCGGTCGTCCACCGCGCTCTCCGCGTAGTCCGCCGAGCGCGAGGGGCGCTGCTCCCAGCGGATCGCGCCGGTGGCCGCATCGTACGAACGGACGACCTCGACCTCGGCCGAGTACAGGGCGCCATCGCGCTCCACGATGTTGGCGGAGTTGCCTCCGCCTCGCAGGCGCGGGTGCCAGAGCATTCGGCCGGTCGCCGCATCGAATGCCGCTAGCCCCGAGTCGGCGAACACGTACACCCGGCCAGCTTCGGCGGCGGGGCGGCCGCCGTACCCCGAGACGGAGGCCACCTTCCACAACAGGTGGTCCTCATCCCGGTCGCCGCCACCGAAGATGGCTTCGCACCCGCTCAGCACGAGCGCGGCGGCGAGGGCTCCTCCCAGCGCACCGCGGCGCCCCTGCCGGAAGCGGCGGTAGCACACGGCCGCGATCGAAAACATCATCGATACTCTGATTGCGGAGTTGTCGGGACGAGCAACCGGCGCGACATCACGATGCCTATCGCGCGGATCGCCTTGTCACTCTTCTTGGCGGCATCGTGCGAGTCCGCGTCGCGAACCACCTCCTGGTGCTCGGCCCCGGGATACGTCTGCGAGCTGTTCGGCACCACCCCGTCACTTCCCTGCCACCCGGAGGTCACCATGTCCCACGCCTTGTCGACACCGTAGATCACCGCGGCCGCGGCCCCGGAGGCATAGGCGATCGGGCCCGTGATGATCGCCACGGGTGGGAAGACGAAGGACACGATCCCGGAGAGGATCGAAGTTCCTACAAGGCCTTTGTACACGCGGTCGACGCTTCGCACGGTCTTCCGCCCGCCGCAGTCCAGCTCGGGACCCGGACAGCTCAGGTCCGCGATGACACGGTACGACTGCCATTTCTGGCGAGTGTGCTGCTCGACGCCCACGCGCCGGAAGTTCTCCGGCTGGGAGTTCAGGTACGAGTGGAACGCGCTGTTCGGCACCATCTGGCCCGAGACGGGAGAAAGGTCGTCCACGCCATACGGCGACGGGCCCGAGAAGATCCCCATGATCCGGTCCCGCTGGTTGCACCCGTCGTGCCGCCGAATCTGGCAGGAGACGTCCAGCCCCACGAGCGCGTTTCCCAGCAATGCCCCCACCGCTACGCGCGCCGTTCTCATCACCGGGAGTCCCTGGTGTGGCGTGCTCACGGAGATGACCCCGCGCACCAGATCCGGGCGGCGCTGCCCTACGCGCCGCGACACGATTCCGCCGTTGCTGAAGCCCACCAGGAGAAACGAGCTGCCGGGCGACCGGCGGGCGTCCAGACGGCCAATCAGCTGCGAGGCCTGGTTGTCGTACGCCGCGTGCGAATCCAGAGTGGTGACGATCTTCTTGTCGAAGTAGAAGTTGTCATAGATCGCCTGGTCCACCCGTCCCGCACGGATTCCGGTCCCCTGGTACTCGTTGAAGCGGTTGTATGAGCACGCCGAATCCATGTACCCGTGCTGAATGACGATGTTGTAGCCCGTGGCGTATCCAGGACTGTGCTCTTCCTCTTTCCCACACTCGCCGAGATCGCCGGACGCGGCCCGCGCCGCACCCTCGTTGGAAGCCACGAAACCTGGAAGCGGGATGTAGTTGTGCACCGGGAGCGGGGCGGGGGGAGGGTTCCCTCCACCGCCACCACCTCCACCACCTCCGCCACCTCCGCCGTCACACTCGTTGACGAGCTGGTAATCGTACGCCTGGCACTCGTCCGCCGGCGACATGTAGGAGCGCCTGTTCGCGGATAGCGACATAGGCCCCTGCTCCCTCGCGGCCTTTTCGCGGTGCTCCTTCCGGGCGCGGTCATTCGCCTTGTTCTTGTGCCACCGCACGTTCTTGAATCGCACGACCTGAGAAGTGCGGACACCGCGGCCGTTCACCACGTCGTCCCGCTCGCTGCGCATCTCCTGGAGAACGTAGTAGCTCCCCCGCTGCTCGTATACGTGGGTCATGCGCCCGTTCCCGCCCCGCGAATCAGGGCGTTCGCCCCCGTGCCGGCCGGGTCAGCGTGGGTCTGGGTAACCTCCACACGTGAGCCCGGCAGGAGGCGGACGGTGCGCGGCGCGACCCCGCCCGGATTGCCCGGAAGGCGGTTGTACGACGTCGCCTCGCGTCGGAAGAGCACCTCGTCATCCGTAACGATGCCGTCGGTGATCGTGCCGTCGTACGACGTCATGGCCGTCATCGGGTGGAACGTCGACGTATTCCCCATCGATTCCGTCAGCAGCGTGCCGTTGCCATTGTACTCGTACACGGCGTCCCCGATCACCTGGATTCGGGAGACCTGGTCCGCCGCCTCTGCGTCGGCCTCTACGGGGAAATGCAGGTTTATCCGGGAGGTGCCATATGCGTCGTACCCAGCCTCCAGCACGAGCGGATTGGCAGGTTCCTCGACGGTCAGGCTCGTCTGCGGCTGCTCGGAGTCCGCTGCGATGAATGGCTGATCGCTCACGACGGTGGACACGCTCTGCACCGTGACGTCCGCGTACACGTACGAGTCTCCATGGTAGATCTCGTTGTCCGCGGGAACGACCATGGGCGCCGATGCCGCGTCGGGAGACGGGCGGCTCTCCGTAGGCCCGCGTTCGCAGGCGGCCAGGAGCGACGATGCGATCAGAGTGAGGCGAAGAAGGCTCTGGGGGATGGTCCGCATAAAAAGGTTCTGGAACTAGGCGAAAAAGGGCGTGAGGCACACAAGGACCCGCTCCCGCAGCGCGGGCACGGTGTACAGTAGACGTCGCGTGGTCTACTGGGTGAGGCTTGCGCAACGAAGCCGGTTCCTGCGCGCCGCGGGGGGAACAGCGCTGACGGACAACACTACACCATTTGTTTCTTTGGGTCAAGTTGTCGCAAAGTACGCTAACAGCAATGAAAAAACGGCCACGCGGCGCCTCCAGGCACCCCGCGGCCGCAACAGTCTTGGCGTGTTGCGCCGTTACCGCTCCACTCGCGCGAACTGCTGAGTGCGGGCGAGCACGTCGTACGGATTGACGTTCGTCCCTTCCCACCAGCGCGATGGGTCGTGCAGGATGGCGATGGAGAAGTGCAGGTGGTAGTCGCCGGGCTGCGCGTTTCCCGTGTCACCGACGTAGCCGATGACGTCGCCGCGGCGCACGCGGCGGCCCTCGACGATCCCGTCCGCGTACTGGTCCAGGTGGGCGTAGTAGTAGCGCGTGCGGCCGTCGTCGTCCATCTGGTAGAGCGAAAGTCCGCCGCGCTCGCCCGAGTGCAGCTTGCGGATGATGCCGTCGGTGGTCGCGCGCACGGGGGTGCCGCGCGGGGCGTGGATGTCGATGGCGTCGTGCACGCGGCCGCCCGAGCGCGCGGAGTTGTACGTGTCGCGCAGCTGCGCCGCCGTGACTCCCTCCACGGGGATCAGCAGGTGGCGGGAGCGCAGCTCGTCCGCCGGGTCCTCGGTGTAGGAGGACGCGAACGTGTGGGGGCCCTGCGCCGCCGCGGGAAGCGCGAGCAGCATCGCGGCGATGACGGCGAGCGGGTGCCACCGGAGGCGGCGGTTTGTGTGGGATGTAAACATGGTGGGTGTTCTCGATCGGCGGCTCGACTGGCGTGGCGAGCGGGGAGCCCGCGGTAGCCTCGTAGCTTTGCGTCACCGGCTTTCGCCGGGTTTGCCGTTTCGTGGAGTTCCCGGAAGGCTTCCGGGCGTGAGGAACTGCGGGGCCTGCGCTCCGCCGCTCGTCTGGCGGCGGGGGGGAACGCGCGCCTGCACGCCGGAGGTGCGGCGGGGCGCGAATGTGGACCGAGTTGTCGCTGGAACGGAGCGCAAGGTAGGCCGCTCCGGAAGCGTCCGCCAGAGTCTTGTTGGAAGGCGTTGCGGGGGTTGGGGTTGAGCGTGCCCTCACCCCCGGCTCGTTACACTCGGGGCGTGGGTACCGTGGCGCGACGCCGGATGCCGTAGGGGCGCGATTCATCGCGCCCGTGCCCCCCGCCGCTCCGCCGCCCGCCGGCGCACACCGAACCTGGTAGGGGCAGACCTGCGTGTCTGCCCTCCCTCGCCCCCACCCCGATCCTCGCATCGAAACCCGACCCTCGTAGGGGCCGCCCCACGTGGCTGCCCGTGCCATCCCCCGCACCGTCGCTTGCGAACCCGCACCGATGCACGCGTCGAACGCTCCTCTTGACATCTAGAAGAGAACACCGCATCTCTTCTTCTAGCCGTCTACAAGAAGCCTCCACACCGGCAAACCATGGCTCCCTCCTCACAGTCCGACGTACTGCGCGGCACCATCGACCTGCTCGTGCTCAAGACGCTAGCCGTGCAGCCGACGCACGGGTGGGGGATCGGGCAGCGCATCCAGCAGGTGACCGGCGGCGAGCTGGAGGTCAACCAGGGATCGCTGTATCCGGCGCTTCAACGGCTGGAGCACAGCGGGCTGATCGAGAGCGAGTGGGGGAGCACCGAGAACAACCGGCGCGCCCGCTACTACTCGCTGACCCCCGCCGGCCGCGCCGCGCTGGGCGACGAAACCGAGAGCTGGCGCCGCTTCGCCGCCGCGGTGGAAGTCGTCCTCCGCACCTCCTGACCCTCCACCCACGATGAAGCCATGAGCTGGATGAAAGGCGTCGCCGCCCGCCTGCGTTCGTTGGCCCGCCCCGGCGGCAGCGAGGCGCGAATGGACGAGGAGTTCCGCTTCCACATCGAGATGGAGACGGAGAAGAACGTGCGCGCCGGGATGAGCCCGCGCGAGGCACGGCGGCGGGCGATGATCGCGTTCGGCGGGGTGGAGCGGCACCGCGAGGGGATGCGCGACGGTCGCGGCCTGTCGTGGCTGCGCGATGCGGTGCGCGACGCGGGCTACGCAGTGCGCACGCTGGCCCGCAGCCCCGGCTTCACGCTCGTCTCGGTGCTCACTGTATCGCTGGGGGTGGGGGCGACGACGGCGCTGTTCAGCGTTGTCAACGCGCTCCTGCTGAAGCCGCTCCCCGTGCACGAGCCCGCGCGGCTCTTCACCGTGCAGGAGGAGCGGGTGGGGCGGGTGCACAGCGGCGCGGAGGGGACCTCCATGCCGTACGAGCGCTACCTGGCCTACCGCGCGGCGACGCCTAAAGTCTTCAGCGGGCTGGCGGCCCATCGCTACCTCAACCTGTCGGTGCGCACGAGGAGTGGCGCCGTGCCGGCGGGGGCGATGATCGCGTCGGCGAACTACTTCCAGGTGCTGGGGATGCGTCCGACGGCGGGGCGCTTCTTCACGGCGGATACCGAGCCCGCCGCGGTGCTGAGCCACCGCTTCTGGCGCGAGCGGTTCGGGAGCGATCCCGCGGTGGTGGGTCAGGTCGTTGTGCTGAACGGGACGCCCTTCACGGTGGCAGGCGTGGCGCCGCGTGGCTTCGACGGCACCATAACCGGGATGGTGACCGAAGTCTGGGTGCCGTTCGAGGCGTACCGAGCCGCCGCGCGCGCCGGCTCGCTGGAGGACTGGGTCGTGCCCTTTGGACGGCTCTCTGCCGGCGTGGAGCGGGAGGCCGCCGCGGCGCGCGTGTCGGCGGTGGCGAAGTCCATCCCGCCCGAGGAGCCGCATACGAAGGTGTTCGGCGCGGCGCTGGAGCAGATGACGGGGCTCCCCGGCAATGCGCGGCGCCCCCTCGCCGGCTTCCTGGGGATGCTGCTGGCGACGGGGGCGCTGGTGCTCCTCATCGCCAGCGCCAACATCGCGGGGATGCTGCTGGCGCGCGCCGTGGCCCGCAGGCGCGAGGTGGCGGTGCGGCTTGCGATCGGAGCCGGCCGCGGACGGCTCGTGCGGCAGCTGGTGACGGAGAGTCTGGTGCTCTTTCTGGCGGGCGGCGTGGGCGGGATGCTGCTGGCCCTGGCGGTGACGCGCGCGTTCGGGCGCATCGACTTTCCGGTGGCTGAGCGCATCGTCTTCGAAGTCACGCCCGACCTGCGCGTCCTCGCCTTCTCGCTCGCAATCGCGGCGGCGACGGGGATCGGGTTCGGGCTGGTGCCGGCGCTGCAGGCCACGCGCGCGGAGCTTCTCCCCGGGCTTAAGGAGGGGGCCTCGCACCTCGCGACGGGGCGCGTGCGCGGGCGCAGCCTGTTCGTGGCGGCACAGCTCGCGATGGCGGTGCTGCTGATGGTGATCGCCGGGCTGTTCGCGCGCACGCTGCGGCACGGTCTGGCCGTGGACCCCGGCTTCCAGCCCGAGGACGTGCTGGTCTCGACCACCGACCTGGGCCCGCACGGCTACGACGAGACGCGCGGCCGTGACTTCTACCGGCAGCTCACGGAGCGAGTGCGCGCCCTGCCCGGCGTGGAGAGCGCGGGGCTCACCGACATTGCGCTCCTCGCCGGCTCCAGCCATGGCGAGGATGTGGAGGCCGCCACCCCCGGCGCCGCCGAGCCCCGTCGCGTGAACGTCTCCATTGCGGTGGTGGACGCGGGCTACTTCTCCACCCTGCGCATCCCGCTGGCCACAGGGCGCGCGATCACGGATGCGGACCGGCCCGGCTCGCCGCGCGTGGTGGTGGTGAACCAGCGTCTCGCGATGCAGCTCTGGCCCGGCGAGAACCCGCTCGGGAAGCGGCTTCGCAAAGGCAGCGAGGAGTGGGAGGTCGTCGGCGTGGCGCGCGACGGCAAGTACGCCTCTGTGAGCGAGGAGCCGCGCGCGTTTGCCTTCTTCCCGTTCGCGCAGTCGTACTCGCCGCGCATGGTGCTGCACGTGCGCGGCGGCGGCGCGGGTTTGCGCGAGATGATCCGCCGCGAGGTGCGCGCGCTCGATCCCGACATCGCGGTCGAGAACCAGACGGCACTCGCCTCGATGGTGGGCCTCACCCTCCTTCCGCAGCGCGTGGCGGCGATCCTGGTGGGGGTGCTCGGAGTGCTCGGCCTCGCGCTGGCGGGGATCGGGGTGTACGGCGTGCTGGCGTACCAGGTGGCGCAGCGCACGCGCGAGTTCGGCATCCGCCTGGCGCTGGGCGCATCCGCGCGCCACGTGATGCGGCTGGTGGTGGGCCGCGGAGCCCTGCTCGCCGCGGGCGGTGCCGCCGTGGGCCTCCTGATGGCGGCGGGGATCACGCGCTTCCTGCGGAGCTTCCTCATCGGCGTCAGCCCGCTCGACCCGCTCACCTTCGCGGGCGTCGCGGTCACCCTGGCGGCGGTGGCGCTCCTGGCCAGCTATCTCCCCGCGCGCCGCGCCGTCCGTGTCGACCCCATGCAGGCACTGCGGGCAGACTGAAAGGCGGGATCACGGCGGATCAGGCGTTCAGAGCAGAGTTGTACTCTCGGCCCTCGTGATATTTGACGGAGTACCCAGCCAGCCCAGAGCCGTCAGGCGGTCCCACGCGGTGGCGACGTGACGCGGCTTGAAGATCCGCTGCTTCCGCGGATTCCAGGCGTGGACGATCGCCACCGCCTGCGCAGCGTTCCTGGCTGGTTCTCCGCCTTCGCGGCCGCCGTGCACCCCAGCCCAATGCACGGTGGCCAGCAGCTCCATCCCGTACGGGGTCTCGAATCCCTCGATCAGCTCCGCGACGCGCTCGAGGCGGCGCCGGGAATCGGAATCGGCGTCCAGGTATGCCTCCGCGGCTGCCACCGCGCCCGGGAGGAGCTCGATCTCGGCATCCGGGCGCTGGCTGTCGCCATAGCCGCGGACGTACTGGCCCTCCATCGCCTCGAGTACCTTGTTCAGGTTGTGCGCGTAGGGTCCGTAGACGCCCGCCTCGTACTTCAGCCGAAGCGGCTCGCCTGCCGCCTGCAGGAAGTACGCGAGCTTCTGCACTTCGAGGAGGGTCCTGCTGTAGTCCAGCGCCTCGTAGCTCTCCATCAGCTTGATGAAGAGCGCCCGGGCGGCGGTCATCTTCGGCTTCTCCGTACGCACGGGCATCGCCTTCGCGGCCGGCGCGCCGGACGGTTCGTACAGGAGCACGTCGACGTCCGGGAGAGCGGCGAAAGCGGCTTCGATTTTCGGCCTCACCTCTGCCCAGTCGAGGCCCCCGAGCCCGCACCCGAGCGGCGGCACGGCGATGCTCCTGATGCCGCGCGCCCGGACCTCCTCCACCAGCGCGGTAAGGCCCGCCTCGATGTCCTCCATGCGCGAGTCGCCCCGCCAGTGCCGCTTCGTCGGGAAGTTGATGACGTAACGAGGCTGGATGAGCATCCCATGGTCGTGTACGAGCATTCGCCCCGGCACGACCATGTTCGCGTTGCAGGCGCTCTCGTACGCCTTGTAGTTGGCCGGGAACGCCTGCTTGAACTGGAGCGCGATCCCCTTCCCCATGACGCCCACACAGTTAACCGTGTTGACCAGGGCTTCGACCGGCGCCTCCAGCAAGTTCCCCTGCGCAGTCCGAATCACGTCGCCGGCTCCTCGTCAGTAGTACCAGGTCCGCCTGGTCAGCACCCGCGGCGCGTGCGGGCCCGGGTACTTGCCGAGCGTCTCCTCGACCTGCCCCTTCACCGCATCATTCAACACCGCGATGCCACGGATCGCGCTCCACGGCAGGTGCTGCCACACCAGGAACTCGGCCTGCTTCCGCCGCATGCGGTCATTGTCATCCGGTGTGTCCCGCCAGTACCGCTCGCCCACGAGGTCCCAGTCGACCTCGCTGAGCTTCGCCAGGTCATCGTACCAGCTGGTCATCGCCGCCAACCCATGCCCATCGGAGAACACCCAGGGCCGCCGCGCCTCCACCACCCGTTCGATCGTGGTGACCAGATACACCAGCGGAGCCTGTCCCTGCTCGTACCCCGCAACGCGTCGCGTGTGCAGGTTGAGCAGCATCACCGAGAGCGGACCGAAGTAGAAGGGCACGTAGTCGTGAATCGTCCCGCCGGGCCCACACGGCACTCGCCTGACGCTTCGGTTCGACTGCACCGCGGTGTTGTGGATTGTACGGTACGGCAGGCCGTCCACCGGCGTGTAGTTAGGGGCGTGCAGCGCTCCACGCTGGATCAGCGTCGAAAGGTTGTCCACGTGCACAATGCGATACAACCGGGTCGGCTTGGGCACCTCGCTCGATCCACTCACCACCCGCATCTCCCTTTACGTGAGCCTCGGGCGCACCTTGCCGATCGCGTGCCGGCGCGAAGATGAGCCGCTTGCCTGACACGACGCAAGGGCGGTGGTAGCTCCTGGCCAGCTATCGCCTTACCGCCGGTTGCGGGAGAAAAGCATCACACAGAGGGCGCAGAGGGAACTACAAGACGCTGAGAAACCTCTTCTCGGTTCTCTCCGTACCCCTCTGTGGCTTTGTGTGAGGCCGTGCGGTTCGCGTGTAAACCTTTCGCGCGTTCCATGTATCATACCAAGCGTGGACCCCGCGTACCCACCTTTTCTACATTGTAGAAACCCTCCCAATGCCCCGCACGTACTCCGATCTCCCGCGCATTCCCGCGGCGCTGCTGCGCCTGCTGCTGCCGTACGCGGAGCGCGACGAGGTGCTGGGCGACCTGGCGGCGGAGCACCGGGAGCGCGTGCAGTCGCAGGGGCGAAGGGCGGCGGGGCGGTGGGTGTGGCGGCAGGTGCTGGCCTCCGCGCCGGAGCTGGCGGGGCGGGGATGGTGGCGCGGCTGGAACGGGTTCGAGCCGCGGGCGAACTGGGATCAACCGAGGGGAGCCATGTTCCAGGACTGGGGTCAAGACGTGAAGTTCTCGCTGCGCCGCCTGCGGAAGCGCCCCACCTACACGGCGCTCACGGTGCTCACCCTCGCGCTGGGCGTGGCGGGGACGGCGGCGGTGTACGGCATCGCAAAGCGGCTGCTGCTGGAGCCGCTCCCCGTGAAGGCCGAGCAGGAGGTCGCCGTGTTCTGGGCCGAGGGCGGCTGGTCCGAGGCTGAGTTCCTCCAGCTGCGCCCCATGATCCAGGGCTTCCAGCACCTGGCCGCCTTCCGCGCGCGCGACGTGCCGATGCAGCTCGGCGATGCGCCCGCCCAGCTGGTGAAGGGAGTCGCCGGGACGGCGGAGCTCTTCCAGGTGCTCGGCGTGAGGCCGTCGGTGGGCCCGGGCTTCCGGCCGGGCGACGACCGCAACACCGCGGAGCCCGTGGCGGTGCTCAGCCATTCGCTCTGGCGCGAGCTGGGCGCGAACCCCTCCATCGTCGGCGAGCAGATCGAGCTGGGCGGGGTCAAGCGCACCGTCGTGGGGGTGATGCCGCGCGGCTTCTGGTTTCCCGATCCCACCGTGCGCGTGTGGCTCGCGGAGCAGCTCGATCCGGAGGACGGGAGCGGCAACTGGGGGCTGATCGGTCGGATGCGCCCCGGCACGCGCATGGACCGGATGGGCCCCGAGCTCGCGCGCGTCATGAAGCTGATGCACGCGCAGTTCGACTATCCGGAGGGCGAGTGGGACAAGCGGGCGAACCCCACGCTGACCCCGCTGCGCGACCGCCTCGTCGGCGACATCCGGCCGGCGGTGCTGGCGACGTTCGCGGCGATGGCGGTCATCCTCCTCATCGCCAGCGTAAACGTGGCCGCGCTGATGCTGGGGCAGGTGGACAGCCGCGGGACGGAGCTGGCAGTGCGCAGCGCGCTGGGTGCCGGACGGAGGCGGCTGCTCATCCAGCTCGTGGTGGAGTCGCTGGTGATCGGCGCGATGGCGGGGGTGATGGGTGCGCTGATGGCGCTGGCGGGCTTCAAGTTCCTGGCCGCCGCCCTCCCGCTCGGCGCGCTCGCGGAGGCCGCCACCATCGACTGGGGCCTGCTCGCGGCGGCCATCGGCATCGCGCTGGCGGCGGCGACGGCGGTGGCGATGGTGCCCGGCTTCTCCGTGGCGCGCAGCGACCTGCAGTCGCGGCTCACGAGGACGCGCACGGGCGGGATCGGCGGGCGGGGCGGGCGCGTGGAGAGCGGGCTGGTGGTGGCGCAGGTGGCGCTCGTGCTGCTGATGGTGGCCGGCGCCGGCCTGCTGATCCGCAGCGTGCGGAACCTGCGCGCCATCGATCCCGGCGTGCGGGTGGAGGGGCTCGCCGTGCTCGACGTGGTGATGCCCTCCGCCACGGAGCCGGCGCGCCGTCCGCAGGTGATGCGCGAGCTGCTGGACGCCCTGCGCGCCCTTCCCGGCGTGGAGGCAGCGGCGGCCACGCAGCGGCTCCCCCTGCGCGGCTCCAGCGACAACTGGGGGCTCGCCATCCAGCGCCAGCCGCAGCTGGAGGACGCCAACACCGCCTTCCGCGTGGTATCGCCGGACTACTTCCGCACGATGGGAATTCCGGTGCGCAGCGGGCGCGGGCTGCTGGACACGGACCGCGACGCCGCGGCCACCGAGGGCGCGGTGGTCATCAACCAGGCTCTGGCGGACAAGTTCTTTCCCGGGCGCGACCCCATCGGGGAGATGATCGGCTTCACCGAACGCTGGGACCGCGTGGTGGGCGTGGTGGGGAACGCGGCCGAATCGGATCTCAAGCCCGAGCCGGTGCCCGCGCGCTACATGACGTACGAGCAGGCGCTCTTTCTCCTTCCCGGCCAGACGGTGGTCATCCGCATGCGCGGCGGGCGCGATCCGGCCGCCATCCTGGACCCCGCGCGCCGCGCCATCCAGCGCGCCCTGCCGCAGGTCGCCATCCAGGACCAGACGACGATGGCCAACGTCTTCGACCGCGCCATCGGCCCCGCGCGGCAGGTGATGTCGCTGCTCACCCTGCTCGGCATGGTGGCGCTGGCGCTGGGGACGATCGGGGTATACGGCGTCGTCTCGCACCTGGTGACGCGCCGCAAGCGCGACTGGGGGATCCGCATCGCGCTGGGGATGCAGCCGGCGCAGGTGGTGCGGCACATCGTGGGGCGCGGCGGCACGCTGGTGGGCGCCGGAATCGCGCTGGGGCTGATCGGCTTCCTGGTGCTGGCCCGCCTCCTCGGCAGCCTGCTGTACGGCGTCGGAACCGCGGACCCGCTCTCGCTCCTCGGCGCCACGGCGATCCTGCTGGGCGCCGGGCTGCTGGCGGCGTTCCTCCCCGCACGCCGCGCCAGCCGCATCGACCCCGCGCACGTGCTGCGCGAGCAGTGAACGGCTCCACCCCGGCACCGGACCCGGTAGGGGCAGACCTGCGTGTCTGCCCCCCTCTCCCCGGCGCAGGTGTTCGCTGCGCGCACCAGAACATCCGTTCGCGCCCCTGGCGTTTGCGTGGACGCGGACGGAGGGCGCACACGCAGGTGCGCCCCTACCTTCCCTTT
>DASVVI010000127.1:0-5117 GCA_036386635.1 Longimicrobium sp. | reverse complement strand
CCACGGTGCGCTCGGCGTCCGCGTCCAGCAGGCGGTCGCCGCTGCTGGCGACCATCACCGGGTCTAGGACGAAGTGCGGGAGGCGGTGCTCGCGGATGGACTCGGCGACGGCGCGCACCAGCTCGGCGGTGGCGAGCATCCCGGTCTTGCAGGCGGCGGGGTGCAGATCCTCCGCGACGGCGCGGATCTGCGCGCGGACGATGTCCACCGGAATCGGGTGGACGCCGGTGACTCCGCGCGTGTTCTGCACCGTGACGGCGGTCAGCGCGCTGGTGCCGAAGACGCCGAATGCGTGGAAGCTCTTGAGGTCGGCCTGGATCCCCGCGCCGCCCCCGGAGTCGGAGCCGGCGATGGTGAGGGCCACCGGAAAGTCGGTCATGCTCGCGTGATACGGTGAGAGCAGATGAGAACAGCTGGCCTCACACAGAGCCACAGAGACAACTGAGAGAACAACCAGGAGGTTCTCTGTGCCCTCGCCGTTCGCTCTGTGTCTCTGTGTGAGGCTTGTCTCGCTACTTGTGCCAGGGAAGCTGCTGCGCCGGGTTCAGCGACGGCGCGCCGGGCATCATCGGCGGCGGCGGGGGAAGGGCGTGCAGCCGGCGCAGGAAGTCCTCGTACGAGGGGACCTGCGTGGCGAGCTGCTTCTTCGCCGCGGGGCGCCGAACGCGGATCTCGTCGCGGGTGATCTTGAGCCGCTGGAGGGTGGCCGGGTGCGTGGCGAACCACTGGCCCACGCCGCCCTGCGGAAGCGTCGCCTCCTCCTTCACGAAGCCGTTGAAGAGACTCACCATCCCGTTCGGATCCACGCCGGAGGCGATCAGGTAGGCCACGGCCAGCTTGTCCGCCTCCTGCTCGTCGTGGCGCGAGTGCGAGGCCGTCCACACCGCGCCGCCGATGTCCAGCGCCTCCTGGTTCAGGAGCGGCTCCCGGTCCAGGATCACCTTGTACAGGATGCCGGACATGGAGCGCGTCCTCATCTGCCGCTGCATCGTCTTGGCGCCGTGCCGCGCCGCCACGTGCCCGATCTCGTGCGCCAGCACGCCCGCCAGCTCGCTGACGTTGCGCGTACGATCGATGAGGCCGCGGTTCACGTAGATGTGGCCGCCGGGAAGGGCGAAGGCGTTGACCCCCTCCGTGTCGACGATGTAGAAGCGGTACGGCACGTTGGGGCGGGCGCTGTGCCGCGCGATCATCCGCCCCAGGTCGTTGACGTACAGCGTCAGCGGCGCGTCATTCACCAGCGGGACGTGCGTGTTGATCTGCGTGGCGATCTGGTCGCCCAGCACCTGCTCCTGCTTCTCGCTCACGCACGCGCCGAGAAGGGGAAGGAGGAGGGCGGCCGCCGCCGTCGTCCGGCGGACCCGCGCCACGAGGGCCCGGGTCCGGAGCTGCCAGCCGCCCGCCCCGCTCACCGGCCGCGGTCCTGCGGCTGCGGAGTCAGGGAGCGCACGCGCGCGCGAAAGTTCTGGTACGCCTGGTTGTCCCTCACCAGCCGGGGGTTGTTGCTGGCGCCCGGGGTGGCCTGGATCAGCGCCTGCACATTGGCGATGCGCTCCTGCGTCTGGGGGTGCGTGGCGAACCACGTCTCCACCTTGCTGGGGTTGCGCTGGCGCTCGCCCAGCAGCGTCTGGAAGAAGGTGGCCAGCCCCTGCGGATTGTACCCGGCGCGCAGCATGATGTTGACGGCGCCGCGGTCTGCCTCGCGCTCCGCGTCGCGGCTGTAGCCGGCGAAGACCGCCGTTCCCACGCCCTGCACGCCCACCTGCTCGATGGCGCCCGGGTTGCGCCGGAGGACGCCACCGTACAGGATTGAGAGGAGCGTGTTGGCGCCCTGTGCCCGCTGGAGCTGCTCGATGCTGTGCCGCTCCGCCACGTGGGTGATCTCGTGCGACAGCACGCCCACCAGCTCGGAGAGGTTGTTGGCGCGCTCGATGGTGCCGCGGTTCACGTAGATGAAGCCGCCCGGGACCGCGAAGGCGTTGATGGCGTCCGAGTTCACCACCTGGAAGGTGTAGCGGATGCCGCGCTGGTCTGCCACGGCGGCGAGCTGGTTGCCAAGCGTGTTGATGTAGTTGCGCGTCGCCGCGTCGTTCAGCATCGGGAGCTGCTGGTTGATCTGGCGCGCGTAGTCGGTGCCGAGCTGGACCTCCTGCTGCGTGCTGACGGTGGCGCAGCCGCCCGCGGCCGTCGCGCCGCACAGCGCAAGCACGGCGGCCCCCCGCCGTGCGCGAGCCTTAAGTGCAAGTGCCATCTTGATCTCCATGCTTTGGATTGTGGGCTTACGGCCCGTTGGAAAAGCAAGACGCGGACCATCCACGGCGCGATGCTGACCCGCCGCGAGGAGCGCCTCCTGCGCACCCTGCGGCAGCGCCGCACGCGCGAGGAAGAGGGCCTCTTTCTGGCCGAGGGGGTGCGCACGGTGGAAGACCTTGTGGCGTCCCCACTTCCGGTCCGTTTCGCCGTCGCGGCGTCCACCCTGGGGGACACGCCCCGCGGACGGGGCCTGGTCTCCGCCATCGCGGCGCGCGGCATCGCCGTGCACGAGGTGGAGGAGCGCGCCTTCCGCGACTGGGCGGACACGGAGACGCCCCAGGGTGTGCTCGCGGTGGCCGAAATCCCGCGCGCCCGCCTGGCCGCCATCCCGCTCGACGCGGACCCCGCCGTCCTCCTGGTGCTGGACGCGGTACAGGACCCGGGCAACTTCGGGACGCTGGTGAGGACGGCCGAGGCGCTGGGGGCCGCCGGCGTGGTCGCCCTCCCGGGCACAGTCGATCCCTGGAACCCCAAGTCGGTGCGCGCCGCGATGGGCTCCTCCTTTCGCCTCCCCGTCGTCGAAGCGGACTGGGACGTGCTGGAGCCCTGGCTGCGCGAGCACGGCGTCGTCACAGTCGCGTCGGCGGTGGGCGCGCCGCCGCCGGAGTCGCTTCCGCGGCGCGCGGCGCTGGTGCTGGGCAACGAGGGCGCCGGCGTCTCGGCCGACACCCTGCGCCGCGCGGACGTCACGCTGGGCATCCCCCTGCGCGGCCGCGCCGAGTCGCTGAACGTGGCCGCGGCCGGCGCCATCCTCCTCCACGAGCTCCTTCGCTGACCATCCATTGACGCCCGACTACCTGATCTGGGGCTACGCGGCTCTGCTGGGGGCCTGCATCGGCTCCTTTCTGAACGTGTGCGTGTACCGCTGGCCGGAGGGGCTGTCGGTCATCCGCCCCCCCTCCCGCTGCGGCGAGTGCGGCACGCAGATCCGCTGGTACGACAACGTCCCCATCTTCGGCTGGATCTTCTTGCGCGGGCGCTGCCGGGCGTGCGGCACCCGCGTCTCCATCCAGTATCCGCTGATCGAGCTGACGGTCGCCTCGCTGTGGCTGGCGGCGGTTCTGCGGCACGGGGTGAGCTGGCAGGCGCTCTCGTCCGCCATGTTCTTCACCCTGCTGCTGGGGATCGCGCTGACCGACGCGCGCACCTACATCATCCCCGACGAGTTCACCTGGGGCGGCCTGGCGATTGGCCTGGCGCTCTCCTTCGCTCCGGGCGGCATCACGCCGCAGCAGTCCGCGCTCGGTGCGCTGCTGGGCTTCGGCCTTCTCTGGATGGTTGCGGAGCTGGGGGAGCGCGCGTTCAAGAAGCAGGCGATGGGCGGTGGCGACATCAAGATGATGGCGATGGTGGGCGCCTTCGTGGGGATGCCGGGCGTCCTCCTCACCATCTTCCTGGGCGCGCTGCTGGGCACGCTGATCTTCGGCCCGATCTCGTGGCGCACGAAGAAGCTCGTCCCATTCGGCATCTTCCTCGCCCTCGGCGCCGCCATCGCCGAGCCGTGGGGGGCCGCGATCGTCCAGTGGTATCTCCGCGAATTCGTGGGCATCTGAGGACGGCTGAACTGCATCTCACGCGGAGACGCGGAGACACAGAGAAAAGCAACAGAAGAGAAGCTTTGTATATGATGCTGTCCCTGTCGTTGTCTCCGCGTTCTCCGCGCCTCCGCGTGAGACCTGCTGTTTGCGGTGCTGCCGCCGCGCTGGTGCTCGCCGCGGCAGCCTGTGCCCCGCCGCGGCTGGCGCCTGAGATCGCCGCCGGCCGCGTGGTGGCGGACACCGTCTACTCGACCGTGCTCGTGGACAACCCGCTCGGCGACTCGCCGTATCGCGCCGTCTCCGTCTACCTGCCGCCGGGGTACGGGCGCACCTCGCGGCGCTACCCGGTCGTCTACCTGCTGCACGGCTTCGACGGCGGCCCGTCGCAGTGGACGGAGCGCTTCGCTCTGCGCACGGCGATGGACTCGCTGATCGCGTCTGGTGCGGTGCGGCCGATGATCGTCGTGATGCCGGACGGCGGGAACCGCTTCGGCGGATCGTTCTTCGCCAACGCCGCCGCCACGGGCCGCTGGGGGATCTTCCTCGTTCGCGAAGTGGTGGCGCACGTGGACAGCCGCTACCGCACTCTCGCGCGCCCGGCCAGCCGCGGCATCGCCGGATGGTCGATGGGAGGCCACGCGGCGCTCCATCGCGCGGCCGAGCACCCGGAGGTCTTCGGCGCGGTGTACGCGCTCAGCCCGTGCTGCCTGGGCCCCGAGCTCCTCGCCGACTTCGGCGATGCGCCGCGCGCCGCCGCCCTCGCGCTGCGCACGCCGGAGCAGGTGGCGGCGGCGCCTTTTGGGAGCAAGCTGCTCGTCGCCGTGGCCGCGCTCCACTCGCCGGACCCGTCGCACCCGCTGCGCCTCGCGCTCCCGTTCGCGCCCGGACGCGGGGACGCCCTCGCGCGGTGGAACGAGCACACGCCCGCGCGCCTGGCGCAGAGCTTCGCCGCCAACCGCATGCGCCCGCGCATCGCCTTCGACCTGGGCACGCGCGACGGCCTCCGCCACATTCCGCAGACCGCCCGCGCCCTCCACGCCGCCCTCACCGACGCGCACGTCGCGCACCGATTCGAGGAGTACGACGGCACCCACGGAAGCCACGTCGCCCAGCGCCTACGGACGCGGGTGTTGCCGTTCTTTTCGCGCGTGCTGCGGTAGGGCCCCCACCCCCGCTCGTGAACTCGCGGCCCCTCCCCCAAAACTGCCTGGGGGGAGGGGCGGTGGCGTGCGTAGGTGCGCGTCGGCGGGGTTCGTCGCGGGGGCG
>DASVVI010000126.1:0-8936 GCA_036386635.1 Longimicrobium sp. | reverse complement strand
TCGCTTCCTCCAGCGCGAGAGGGCGCACGGGGGAGATCCGGCGCTCGCGCCGCTCGGCTTCGGCCGCGGGGGCGGCGGGGGCGAGATCCCCATCACCCTCGTCACCATGGGCAACCCGGTGCGGCAGCTCCTGTCGCGCTTCTTCCCGCACCGCTACCAGTGGGTGCGCGACAGGCCGGACAACGGCATCACGCCGCTCCAGACGCTCGATTCGGATCTGCCGGATGCGGCTCACAGGTCGAGCACCCCCGACGCGCGCTGGCTGGGTGTGCGCCGCTGGGTGAACGTCTACCGCAGTGGCGACTACGTGGGCCGGTCGCTCTGGCTGGCGGAGTGGTACCACCGCACCCGGCATGGCAGTGGCGGCGGCGGATTCAAGGAGCCTCTCTTCACCTCTACCACGCGGCACGGAAACGTGGAGGTCTCCGAGGGGTGCATCGGCGCCGGCGCACACACCCATTACTGGGACATGAGCGCACCGGACGTTTCCGAGCAGATCGACCGGCTGATCGCAACCGCCTGAACGGCCCATCTGGCGGGGACACGGAGGTTGGTGCGCGTTCGAGTCCGGACAGGCGGACTTGGTGCTGTCGTTGCGCGCGCCAACCGGCCACGGCCGCACCTCAGCGCTCGGCGTCGGCGACGGCTTCGGTGGGGGGGGTGCCGGCGTAGACTACGCGCATGACGGCGGGATAGTAGCGGTCGAAGCCGGCGACGCTGGCGCGCACCAGGTTCTGCACCATCGTTTCGCCCAGCACGCCGCCCTCCATGTCCACGCTGGCCTTGTAGCGGATCTCGCCGTCCTCCATGTCCATCTCGAAGTTGCCCACGCGCAGGCCGTAGTTGGCGCGGGTGAGCACCTCGCACACCTGCAGGCGCTTTTCGGGGGGCACGCGGAAGCCCACGCGCGCGTAGCAGCACACGATCTCCAGCTTCTCGTCCACGCGGAAGAGGAAGCTGTAGACGGTGTGCTCGCCCGCCATCTCGCACACCAGCCCGTCGCCCTCGGACTCGGTGTAGCTCCACTCCATGGCGTCCAGCGCGCCGCGCACGATGGGGAGGAGCACCGGCACCTCGACTCCGGAATGGATCTCCCGGAGGAGGCGGTCCACCTCCGTCTCGTCGGACTCGAAGCCGGGGTCGTCGCCGGGGCTCATGGTCAGTCGCTCCGACCCGGATCGGAGTTGGTAGTACCGCCGACGGAATCCAGCGCGGGGGTGGGCGCCATTCCGCTGTCCACCACCGCGGCGTCGCCCTTCGCCCCGGACTGCCCCGCATCGCCCCCGCACGCCGCCAGCGCCGCCGCGGCCAGCACGATCGCCATCGTTCGCTTACGCATCGCAGATCCCGTTTCCCGGAGGAGCTTCAACCGACCCACGGGCGAGCCGCGCAAGGGCGGTGCCGGGCTGGCGAACAGCCATACCTTCCGTGTGCGAACGCGGCATCTACATTGCAGGTTCGAAAGAGTCCCGCCCGGAAGTCAAAATCCCTCGCCAAAGGATGGAACGCGCATGCCGTTTCCCCGCATTGACGCGCGCGCACGCGCGGCACTGGGTGCCGTAGCCGCCGCGCTGCTGGCCGCCTGCTCCGCCGACGCTCCCACCGCGACCTCCCCGACTCCGCAGGAACCCCGCTTCTACACCTACCCGAACGCCATCTACAGGAGCCACATCGAGTTCGGCGCGCCCATCGGGTCCCCTTCCAGCGACGTGCGGCTCTCCAAGAACACGCATTATCTCTCCTACAACTGCACGCGCGGCGGGCCCAACTGGGTGTCGTGGAACCTCAACAAGACGCACTACGGCGATGCGCCGCGCGCCACCAGCTTCTACACGGACGCCACGCTCCCCACCGGGTGCTACCGCGTGACCACCTCGGACTACACCAACTCCGGCTACAGCCGCGGCCACATGGTGCGCAGCGAAGAGCGGACGTGGTCCACCGATCAGAACAAGCAGACTTTCCTGATGACCAACATCCTGCCGCAGTACCAGGACCTGAACGGCGGGCCGTGGTACAAGTTCGAGCAATACCTGCAGACGCAGGCGCAGACGTACGACAAGGAGATCTACATCATGGCGGGCGGCTACTCGTACAGCGGTACGCTGCTGGGCGCCGGAAAGGTGTCCATCCCCACCCGCAACTACAAGATCGCGCTGCTGATGCCGTACGGTCAGGGACTGGCGCAGGCCACCACCACGGGAAGCATCCAGGTGATCGCGGTGGACATGCCCAACACCACCGGCATCGCCGCCAACTCCTGGGAGACGTACCGCACCACGGTGGACGCCATCGAGAGCCGCACGGGGTACAACTTCCTCCCGCTGCTCACCGACGCCGTCGAAACGTACTGGGAAGCGCGGTGACGGACGCGACCCGCGCCCGCCTGGAGCGCGCCGCCGAGGGGCTGGTCTACACCAGCGAGGGCGACGCGCCGTTCGAGTGGGTGGAGCTCGGCGCCGCGGAGGCGCTGACGCCGGAGGGGTTCCGCGCCCTGGCCTGCGCCGCGCCGGGCGCGCGCGTGGAAGAGGTGCCGCTCGACCGCTTCTTCGCCGGCCACATCGAGGAGAGCGATCCCGCCGACCCCGCGGCGCAGGCGCTCCGCGCGCGGTACCAGGCGCTTCGCGACGCGCTGCGGGATGCCCTCGCGGAGGTGCGCGTCTTCCGCGTGGGCGAGGTCGAGATCCGCTGCTACGTCGTGGGCCGCACACCCGCGGGCACCGTCGCGGGGCTCGCGACCACGGCCTGGGAGACCTGACCCGCGGCCATGCCGATCGTCTGTCTGGAAGGGCCGAGCGCGGTGGGAAAGACGACCGCCGCCTCGGCCCTGGCCGCGGCCGGGGCGTACGTCGTCCCCGAGGTGAACGAGCTGTTCCCCCGGCCGGCCGGCGAGGCGCCCGACTGGTACCTGGAGCGGCAGGTGGAGCGCTGGACGCTGGCGGCGCGCGCCCCCGGCCTCGCCATCCTCGACGGCGATCCCTTCCAGCCGCTCTGGTACAACTGGTCGTACGGCTTCGACGGGTGGCAGTCGCTGGACGAGCTCGCCGCCTTCTATCGTCCCCGCATTCTGCGCGGCGACATCGGCTTCCCCGACCTGTACGTCATCCTCGGCGCGCCCGCGGGCGTCCTGCGCGCCCACAAGGAGGGCGACGCAACGCGGCGGAGGCACGGTTTCGACGCGCACCTGCGCTTTGTCGTGCCGCAGCGCCGCTACTTCGCGGCCATGCAGTCGTTCGCCCCCGCCCGTGTGCGCTTCGCCGACGCGCTGCCCGTGGCCGAGACGGTGCGGCTCGTATCAGCTGCCGCCCGCGAGGTAGTGCGCGAGGAACGGCCGGCGGAGCTCTTCGACCGCATGGTGGAGTGGCTGCGCGGGCACGATCCCTCCGCCCTTGTGGAGCGGGGCGACGGCATCGAATAGTGCATGCGACGGATGGCACTCACTGTTTCCTCTCCACTGAATCCACGGCACATGGAACCCGGATCCGATCGCCTGCTCAAGCGGGTGTGGCTCGTCAACGGCTTCATCGTCCTAGCACTGGGCGTGCTCTCCATCGGGATGTTGCTGTTCATCTTTCTCAGCGAGACCTTCCGGTCGCGCTCGGAACCGGCTGTGCGGGTCGCCGCGGGTACGCCGGACGCCCGCCCCGCCCCGCGCGCCATACGCTACGGCGCACCCGCCGCCGTTCGGGGCACTCCCACGCGCCTTGTGACCGTCCATCACGGCGAGGCCGACCAGTCCTTCACGGAAGCTTACGCGGACGGCGGATACTTGTCGTCCGGCCGCGGTGGGTATCACGGCTCCGGTCCCATCGTGAACGTCATCTTCATCACCCCCGGCGCGCCGCAGGGCCGCATCCTCCTCGACCATCCCGCTTACATTGACGACTTGCACTACCCGTCCCTTGAGCAAACGGACCGATACCTCAGCCCAGGTACCGGCAGTGTGGTCGATTCTCTCCAGACCTGGATCTCGTACGAGATCGCGGACCGCGACACGAACCGCGACGGCAAGCTCAGCGCGGCGGACCAGGCCGGGCTCTTCGTGAGCGCGCTGGACGGAACCGGCCTGCGCCGCGTCCTGCCCGACCCGTTTCAGCTGGTCTCACACGAGCCGACACCGGACAGGCGCGGGCTGCTCGTGATGGCGCTGGAGCCGCCCCAGGGGAAGAAGGTGAAGCAGGAGGAGATGCGGCAGCGCAGCTTCATCTTCGACGTAGCGAGTGGTCGGCTGACGCCGTATGCCGCCCTCGATTCCGCCGCGGACCGGGCCGCCAGGATCGTCGGCAGGTAGCAATCGGAGCGGGGTTTCCGTGCGCCCGGTACGCCCGGTGGCCCGGCCGGTGCGCAGGAGCTGGCAGAACGCTCTAAACGGCGCAACTGCATGCCTTTTGGTGCTGCAACCGGCACCGAATCCGCGCTCCGAAATGTGGCTTGCTGACCTTGGAAGATGGACCTATCCTCCCTGCGCGGCCAATAGCCACAAGACTGAGAAACCGAGCCGCGCATCACTCCGCTCCGACGAACGCGCATGGCTGTCCTCCGCGTGCCCGCGTCGGTGCGCAGACCCACTCGCGCCATCGCGAAACGGGATCATCGTCAGCTTGCCACTGTACATACGGAAGGTACGTTGGGCACACGGCCACCTGGATTCGACTGGGATGACGCGGCTAACCAGCGTTGCGAGGACGAGTACGGTTTTTCGTTTGTCGATCTCGTGCGGGTGTTCCAGGATGAACACTACGACCAGCTGGATCTCGGCCAACACTATCGCGACGGCGAAACGCGGGGCGTTGTGGTCGGCCGCATGCCTTGGGGCCTGATCGTTGCTATTGTATATACAATGCGCGACGGGGTACGCAGATTGATCTGGGTGCGCCCCGCTCGACGTGGAGAACGAAAGGAATTCAACGAGCACAACGGGTTGAGCGATGAGCAGACACGCTTACGATAACAGGCCTTCGCGCACGTGGACGGATGCTGAGATCGATGCCATAGCGGACGCGGCCGTGGAATTCCCCCCGATCACGGAAGAAGATCTGAAGCGTGCGGTGGCGGTATCCGCGTCGGGCAGAACCAAGGTCCCGATCTCGATCCGGATCGACGAACTGGCACTCGAGGCGATCAAGGCCGAAGGTCCGCGCTATCAAACGCGGATCAACGACCTGCTCGCCGCATACGCGCAGGGAACAGTGTGCGCCTTGCGCGCGGATGTCGTCGAGGGGTTCCAGTCGCTCGGTGGGGACTGGGTAGCACGGATCAATGATGTGCTCGGCGAGCATCTTCGTCAGCAACCCGGCCGGACGGCGTGTCAACAGCTTGACCCGGCTGAAGATCAACACGCTGTGGGAATTGCGCCGTAGCCCGGGCACTCCGGAATCGCGTTGCGCACCTTTCTCGCATCGGCAGTACCGTATGCCGCCTTCGCGATCTTCATGGGACACGCGATCTACGGGCTATACCTCGACCTCAACGTTGGGGAGTATCGCATGCGCGAGCCGCCGCCGAAGCCGGAGCGCTGGAATGCGCGCTTCTACGCGCCCGGAGCTGAGCCGTGGCTCGCCCGCTGGCGGCGCTGGCACCGGTGGAAAATCGCGGTGTGGCTGGGGTGCATCGCAGGCGGAAACCTGCTCTACTGGCTGCTAGAGCCCTGACTGGACGTCGCTAGAAGCGCGGGCGCGGGAGCCAGGTGTCGGAGCGGGCCCAGGCCTGCTGGAAGGCGGCGTGCGCCTCGTCCGCGTCGGCGGTGCGGCGCTGGGCACGGAGGGCCTGCTCCAGGCCCACGAGGCTCCAGCCGTTGTGCGGGCGGCGCTCCAGGGCCTCGCGGAAGACGCGCTCGGCGTCGGCGGGCCGGCCCTGCTCCAGGAGGAGCGTTCCCAGCCAGTCGCGCACGGCGAAGGGGAGCGGCTCGGGCTCGTCGTACATGAGGGCGTCCTCCAGGCGGGCGGCTTCCCGGAAGGCGGCGATCGCGTCGCCGGTGCGGCCTTCCACGCGCAGGATCTCGCCGCGCAGGAGGGCGCCCACCACGCCCAAGATGCGCGCGGGCTGGTGGACGCGGAACATGCTCGTGGCCGGCGCGTGGCGTGCGAGCGAGTCCACGAGCGCGAGGTAGGCGCGCGCGCTGTCCGGCCGCGCAAGGCGGAGATGGGCGTGGCCGCGCGCGAACGCCCACAGCCCCTGGTGGATGGGATGCACTGGGGCGCGGGTCAGCTCCAGGATCTCGTCGAAGCGGCCGAAGCGCAGGAGGACGAGCGAGTGCAGCCCGGCGCCGTCCGCGGGCACCAGCTTCGTGTAGTCCCTGGCGGCCTGGATGGCGAGCGCGCCCTGGCCATCCATGGACGCTGAGAAGAGGAGCATGTGAAGGTTGTGCGAGGGATAGATGGAGATCCCCTCGCCGACCGCCGCCCGCTGGTCAGAGTGCCACGCCTGCACGTTGACCCGCGTCGCGTCGCCCCAGCGCCCCACGCGGTTGTAGGTGTGCGACGGCATGTGCAGGATGTGGCTCGCGCCGGGAATGGCGCTCCCCAGCAGGTCCGCGCACCGCTGCGCTTCGCGGACCTTGGGCGTGGTCTCCGTGGCGTGGATGTAGAGGTGGCAGGCGCCCGGGTGGGTGACGTCGCGCGCGAGCACCTCCTCCAGGACGCCGATGATCCGCGCGACGGAGGGCTTGGTGAGCGGCCAGACTCCGCGGCGCGGCTCCAGGAGCATCAGCGCGTCCGCGTACAGCGTCGCCACCTCGTCGTTTCGCGGCGCGCTCCGGTACACCCCGGCCATCGCGTTCACGAAGGCGGTGTCCAGGCTCTTTCGCCCCGCTGGCCCGTGCGCGGGGAGGTAGCGGACGGCCATGGCTTCCGCAAGCGCGCGCTCCACGGGCGTCGCGCGCGCCCGGGCGAGCGAACGGGCGCGGGTGGCGGCCGCGTGCGCGGCGGGTGCGTCAGCGTCGTCCATGGGACTGTTCAGATACGGCCCCAGCGACCACGCCTCGCCCCACCAGCACATCGCGCACTGCGGGTCGCGGCGCCGCGCCTCCGCGAACGAGCGGCGCGCATCCTCCGGCGCGAACGAGTACATCAGCCGCACGCCCTGGTCGAAGTACGCCTGCGCCTCCGGCACCCGCGTCGACACGGGCCACGTGAAGCTGCCGAGCACGCCCGCGTAGACCGGGATCGCGCCGCCGTCCGCCGACTGGGCATCGGCGGGATGCGCGGCGACGGCCATCCCGATCATCAGGGCGAGGCAGAGGCGGAGGGCGGGTGACTTCAGCGGCATCGTGAGGAGCTTGGGTCGAAGAGAGAACATCATACCATTTCGAGGAAACCGGTGTGCATTCAGGCCGGCTTGTCTCACGCAGAGGCGCAGAGACGCAGGAGAGAAACAGATGGCTTCACACAGAGCCACAGAGGCACCTGGAAGAACAACACAAAGGTTCTCTGTGCCCTTCACCTGCTTCCGAGTCGCCGCGTGATTCTTTTCTCTCGTCGTTCTCCTCTACTGCGTCTCTGCGCCTCTGCGTGAGACTTCCGTTACCGACTTTGCACAAACCTGTTCGGCGGATGGTATCATACGCCGCACACGAGTTCAGGCGGGTGCGGCGTCGTCGAGGTCGCGGCCGCGCCATTCGGGGAGGAGGAGAGCGCCGACGATGGCGACGCCAAAGAAGCCCGCGAACGTTCCGAACACCGCGCCGGACCCGCCCGCAGCCATCAGCGGCGGCACCGCGAGCGGGGCCAGGATCGAGGCGATCCGCCCGAAGCCGGCGGCCCAGCCGGCGCCCGTGGCACGCACCGCGGTGGGGTACACTTCGGGGGTGGCGGCGTACACCGCGCCCCACGCGCCCAGGTTGAAGAAGGAGAGCAGGCACCCGGCCACCAGGATCTCCTCGCGCGACCCGGCGCGGCCGAAGAGGAGGGCCGCCAGCGCGGAGCCGGCCAGGAAGGTGGCGAGGGTCGGGCGGCGGCCCCACTTCTCGATCAGGTACGCGGACACCGCGTAGCCGGGAAGCTGCGCCAGCGTGATGATGAGGGTGAACTGGAACGACTTCACCAGCGAGAACCCGCGCGCGGTGAGGAGCGACGGCAGCCAGATGAAGGCGCCGTAGTAGGCGAAGTTGATCCCGAACCACACCAGCCAGAGCGCCAGCGTGCGCCGCGCCAGTACCCCGCGCCAGAGCGTCCCCAGCCCCACCCGTTCGGCCACGGGCGTCATGACAGGGGCGGCCTCGGCGGGGGACTCGACGCCGGCCGCGGCCTCGAAGCGGCGCACGGCGGCCTCCGCCTCGTCCACGCGACCGCGGCTTTCCAGGAAGCGCACCGATTCCGGCAGCGCGCCGCGCACCACCGCCGAGTACAGCGCGGGGACGGCGCCGAGGGCGAACGCCCAGCGCCATCCTGCCGGCGAGCGGGGGATGACGAAGGTGCCGATCAGCGCGGCCAGGATCCACCCGAGCGCCCAGAACGCCTCCAGCCCCACCACTACGCGCCCGCGGATGCGCGCCGGCGCGAACTCGCTGATGAGCGTGGAGGCCACCGGGAGCTCCGCCCCCAGCCCGAAGCCGATCAGGAAGCGGAACGCCAGCAGCGACGTCACCGACCACGACGCGGCCGCGGCGCCCGTCGCCAGGCCGTAGATGAGGAGGGTGCCGGCGAACACCGTGCGGCGCCCCCAGCGGTCCGCGGCGCTCCCGCCGACCATCGCACCCAGCGCCATCCCCACGAACCCCACGGACCCGATCCACGCCACCGTCGCCGGCGCCAGGTGCCACTGCTGCGCGAGGGCGGCCATGATGAACGAGATCAGCCCCACGTCCATGGCATCCATCGCCCATCCGGCCCCCGCGACCACCAGGAGGCGGCGGTGGAGGGGGGTGAAGGGGAGGCGGTCGAGGCGGGCGGCGCGGGTCAGCGGCATGGGGGGAAGTGCGTTAGTGCGTTAGTGCGTTA
>DASVVI010000125.1:0-4071 GCA_036386635.1 Longimicrobium sp. | reverse complement strand
ACGGGTACGGTGTGCCGTCGTCTTTGACCAGGCGGTGGTTGACGATCTTCATGGTGGGCCGGTGTGCGGGGAGGGAGCGGGGACTCGGAGGGATGCAGATAGATGCCGCGCCGGCCCCCGAAACGCAACGTGCTCGGACGTGATCGACCGCGGAGAGCGCGATCCGGGGTATCTCGTGAGGTCCAGAAGCTCCTAACACGCCCTCACGATCTCCCCTCATGCCCTACTACCCTGACCAGCACCACCGCCGCTCAATCCGCTTGCGCGATTACGACTACAGCATGCCCGGCGCATACTTCGTCACTATCTGCGTCGAAGGGCGGCGGTACCTCTTCGGCGAAATTGAAGACGGCACGCTGATCCCGAATGACCCGGGGCACATGGTTTACTCTTGGTGTGATGAGGTGGCGAACCGCTTCGCGGACATACGCGTGGGCGAACGGGTGATCATGCCGAATCACCTCCACGCGATCGTGTATATCGGCACGGATCCCGTAGGGGCAGACCTACGTGTCTGCCCATCCTCTCCCCCGCCCCGATGTCCGGCTGACGCACGACGACATCCGTTGCCACACCCTGGCGTCTGCGCAGACGTGGCGGAGGGCGCACACGCAGGTGCGCCCCTACCAAGGGTGCTGCAATGGTTCAAGACGATGACGACGAACGCGTACATACGCGGGGTGCGGGACCGCGGGTGGGCGCGGTTCGATGGGCGGCTGTGGCAGCGCAACTACTACGAAAGGGTGCTGCGGGATGAGGATCGGCTGGCGCGGGCGAGGAGGTACGTGGCGGAGAACCCGGTGCGGTGGAGGGATGACCTGGAGCGGTGACCGGCTACGCGTGTTCCGTCCATGGCATCCTTTCTGCGCCCCGTGGCACGTCCCGCGGGGGCTGTGCGTGCCTGGCGGGGAACAAGATGGGACCTCCACGATGGTGGCGAACATGTACACGGCACGAGACGAAAACGACCGGCGCGACGCCCCGCGGGGCGACCGCACCTACGGACGGCGGATCGACTGCGCGGAAGACGGCACGCGCGCCGTCGCCGCCACACCCGCGCGTGGCGGCCGGCCCGCGCCCGAAGCATGGGCCGCCCACGACTCGCGCAGCTGAGCCCACACACCCGCCCTGACCGTACAAGCTTAATGGCTGAAGCCCAACTCCAGGCCGCGGCCGTGGACCCGGACCAGCTCCGCGTCTCGCGGCTGCGCGCCGTTCGCGGCCCCAACTTCTGGCGCCTCGCCCCCGTCATCGCGTGCGACGTGCGGCTGGGGACGCTGGAAGACGTACCCTCCACCCAGTTCCCCGGCTTCGCGGAGCGGCTGGTGGCGGCCCTTCCCACGCTGCGCGAGCACCCGTGCTCCCGCGGCACCGAGGGCGGCTTCGTGGCGCGCCTGGAAGAGGGGACCCACCTCCCCCACATCCTGGAGCACGTATCGCTCGAGCTGCAGACGCTCGCCGGCTCCGACGTGTCGTTCGGGCGCGTGGTGGCGTCGGGCGACGAGGGGGTGTGGTGGCTGATCGTGGAGTACGAGGAGGAGGACGTGGGGCTGCAATCCGTGCGCGAGGCGGTGCGGCTGGTGAAGGCGTGCATGACCGGCGAGGAGATCGACGTCGAGGAGATGATCGAGGACCTCCACGACCTGCTGGAGAGCGTCCGCCTGGGCCCCTCCACGGCGGCGATCGTGGAGGAGGCGCGCCGGCGAGGCATCCCCGTACGGCGCCTCAACTCGTACTCGCTGGTGCAGCTGGGGCTGGGGAAGAACCTGCGCCGCGTGCAGGCCGCCATGTCGGACTACACCAGCGCCATCGCGGTCGAGATCGCGCAGGACAAGGACGACACGCGGCGTGTGCTGGGCAACATCGGCCTCCCCGTGCCTCAGGGCGGCATCGCGAGCAGCGTGGAGCGCGCCATCGAGCTGGCGGAGGAGATCGGCTACCCGCTCATCCTGAAGCCGCTCGACGCGTCGCACGGCCGCGGCATCAGCGGCCGGCTGGACGACCACGACGCGCTGCGCCGCGCCTGGGAAGCCAACAAGGACATGGGGCGCAGGATGGTGATCGAGCGCTTCGTGACCGGCCGCGACCACCGCGTGCTGGTGGTGGACGGCAAGGTGGCGGCGGTGGCCGAGCGCGTCCCCGCCCACGTGATCGGCGACGGCACCAGCACGGTGCGCGAGCTGATCCGCAAGGCGAACGAGGACCCGCGCCGCGGCCGCGGCCACACCAAGGTCCTTACCCACCTGCCGGACGACCGCCAGACGGACGCCTTCCTGGAGAAGAGCGGGCTCAGCGTGGAACACGTGCCCGTCGAGGGGGAGCAGGTGCTGCTGCGCGCCACGGCCAACCTCTCCACCGGCGGCACCTCGGTGGACCGGACGGACGAGATGCACCCCGACAACGTGACGGCCTGCGAGATGGCCGCCGGCATCGTGGGGCTGGACATCGCGGGGATCGACGTGCTCTCCCCGGACATCTCGGTGCCGTTCCGCGAGAACGGGGCGGTGATCATCGAGGTCAACGCCGCGCCGGGGCTGCGCATGCACTCGCATCCCAGCGAGGGGACGCCGCGCAACGTGGGCGCGCCCATCATCGACATGCTGTACCCGCCGGGGACGCCGTTCACGATCCCCGTGATCGCCATTACCGGAACGAACGGGAAGACAACCACCACGCGCCTCACCGCGCACCTCTTCCGCCAGACGGGTAAGACGGTCGGCTTCACGACGACGGACGGCGTCTACCTGCAGAACCGGCAGGTGATGGAGGGGGACATGACGGGCCCCTTCTCGGCCAACATCATCCTCAGCAACCCCACCGTGGAGGTGGCGGTGCTGGAGACGGCGCGCGGCGGGCTGCTGCGCGCGGGGCTCGGCTTCGACGAGGCGGACGTGGGCGTCGTCCTCAACGTCTCGGCCGACCACCTGGGGCTGCGCGGCATCCACACCGTGGAGCAGCTCGCCGAGGTGAAGGCGGTGATCGCGGCGGTGGTGAAGCGCGAGGGGCACGCCGTGCTCAACGCGGACGAGCCGCTCGTCTACGCCATGCGCGACAAGACGGGGGCGGACATCGTCCTCTTCTCCACCATGAATCCGGGGGAGAACCGGCAGTTCGAGGAGCACATCGCGCGCAGCGGGATCGGGGTGCGGATCGAGGACAACGAGTTCGTCATCCGGCGCGGGCGGCTGCGCATCCCGATCGCGCGCACCACCGAGGTGCCGCTGATGGTGGGCGGGGCCGCGCGCTTCCAGCAGGGCAACATCCTGGCGGCCATCGCCACTGCGTACGTGCAGGGGGTGCGGTACGACACGATCCGCGCGGGGCTGCTGTCGTTCTTCCCCTCGCCCTCCATGACGCCGGGGCGGCTCAACATCATCCGTGTGGGCGAGGCGCGCGTGCTGGTGGACTACGCGCACAACGCCGCGGCGCTCGAAGGGCTGATGGAGATGGTTGCCAACATCCCGGCCCGCCGCCGCATCGGCCTCATCACCGCCCCCGGCGACCGCCGCGACGAGGACATCCGCGCCGTGGGCCGCATCTGCGCCGGGCTGGACCTGGCGGTGGTCAAGGAAGACGAGAACCCGCGCGGCCGCGGCAACCTGGAGATCACCGGCCTCATCGTCGACGGCCTGCGCGAGGGCGGCATGACCCCCGAACGCATCGAGCAGATCGTGGACGAGATGGAAGCCCTCGAGCACGGCCTGGAGATGCTGGAGAAGGATGACCTGATGGTGGTTCTCGCCGACGACGTGCCGGGCGTCCTCGCGGCGGTGCAGGCCCGGGTCGGCGAGCCGGCGGCGGCGTGATCCCGATGCGGGCGAAGCTCCAGCCGGCCGCCACGTGACCCGCCCGGACCCCTACGCCGAGATCCGCCTGGTCTCGCTGCGGTCGCTGCGCGGCGCCAACTTCTGGTCCACGCGCCCCATCACGCGGCTGGACGTGGCGGTGGGCGAGTACGACGAGATCTCCTCCGCCGAGGTCCCCGGCTTCACCGACGCGCTGGTGAAGGCGCTCCCCGGCCTGCGCGAGCACCGCTGCAGCATCGGCGAGCGCGGCGGCTTCATCACGCGC
>DASVVI010000124.1:0-11262 GCA_036386635.1 Longimicrobium sp. | reverse complement strand
GCCTCCTGGCGCACGCCGGCGACTGCACCGACTGCTCGGCCGAGCTCTACGAGTTCGCCGCCACCGCGATCCTGGCGCAGACGCCGCCCGTCCGCTTCGATCCGGAGCGTTCGGCGCGGATCAAGGAGCGCCTCCTCGCGCGCACCCGGGTCCGCGTGGAGCCGGCCGCCCCGCCCGCGCCCGCCGCGGGTCGCCACTGGGCTCCGTATGGCAGCGGGTGGCTGGCCGCCGCGGCGATGGGGGTCGCGCTGATCACGCACCACGGCTTCCACGAGCCGCTCCGCGCGGGGTGGCTGGTTGCGGCGGGCTTCGCCATCATCTCGCTGGGACTCGCGGTGTACGCGCGTTCGCAGACGCAGCGGCTCGAGGAGCTGGAGCGGCGCCTCTCCGGTCGCGAGCACCAGGCGCCCGACCGCTGAAGATCGGCACGGACACGGGGGCATGGAGAGCGCTTCTCCGTGCCCCAGTTCGCGTGCACTGTTCCCCCCTCCGCCCGGACGGGTTAGATTCCCCGCCGATATCGTAACCCGTTCTCAACAGCCCGCTTCCGGGAAGATGACGCAGCTTCTTCCGCTCGTCCGCGACGGCATCGTGCGCGGCGCCTGCCCACACGACTGCCCCGACACCTGCGCCATGCTGGTGCACGTCAGGGATGGCCGCGCCGTGCGCGTGCAGGGCGACCCGGAGCACCCGGTTACGCAGGGCTTCCTCTGCACCAAGGTCAACCGCTACGTCGAGCGCACCTACCACGCGGACCGGCTCACCACGCCGCTGCGCCGCGTCGGTCCCAAGGGCGAGGGGCGCTTCGAGCCGGCCACCTGGGACGAGGCGCTGGACGACATCGCGCGGCGGCTGAACGAGATCCGCAACGGGCCGCACGGGCCGCAGGCGATCCTTCCCTACTCGTACGCGGGGACGATGGGGCTGGTGCAGGGCGGCTCCATCGACCGGCGCTTCTTCCACCGCATCGGCGCGTCGCTGCTGGACCGCACCATCTGCGCGACGGCGGGGACGGAGGCGTGGAAGGTGACGTACGGCGACCGCATGGGCCCCACGCCGGAGGAGGCGGAGCACGCGCGCCTCGTCCTCCTGTGGGGCACCAACACGCTGACCTCCAACCCGCACCTGTGGCCGGCGCTGCGCCGCGCGCGCGATGCGGGTGCCAGGCTCGTCGCCATCGACCCCATCCGCACGCGCACCGCCGCCCAGTGCGACCAGCACCTCGCCATCCGCCCCGGCACCGACGCGGCGCTGGCGCTGGGGATGATGCACGTCATCTTCCGCGACGGCCTGGAAGACGGCGACTACCTGCGCCGCCACACCGTTGGCTGGGAGGCGCTCCGCGAGCGGGCGCTGTACGAGTGGAGCGTCGAGCGGGCGGCCGCCGAGACGGGGCTGGACGAGGCGACGATCGAGGCGCTGGCGCTGGAGTACGCGCGCACCCGCCCCGCCTTCATCCGCCTCAACTACGGCATGCAGCGCCACGCCGGCGGCGGGATGGCCGTGCGCGTGGTCGCCCTCCTCCCCGCGGTCACCGGCGCGTGGCGCGATGTGGGCGGTGGCGCCACGCTCTCCACTTCCGGCGCCTTCAAGGCCAACGGCGCCGCGCTGGAGAAGCCGGAGTGGATCCCGGCCGGAACGCGCACCATCAACATGATCCAGCTTGGCGACGCGCTCACCCGGCCGGACGCGGGCGTGGGCGGCCCTCCGGTGCAGGCGCTCGTCGTCTACAACTCCAACCCCGCCGCCGTCGCGCCGGACCTGGGGCGCGTGCGCGAGGGGCTGCGCCGCGAGGACCTCTTCACCGTCGTCCTGGAGCACTTCCGCACGGACACGGCGGACTACGCGGACTGGATTCTCCCCGCGACCACGCAGCTCGAGCACTGGGACGTGCACACCTCGTACGGCCACCTGTACGTCACCCTCAACCGCCCCTCCATCGCGCCGGTCGGCGACAGCCTACCGAACTCCGAGATATTCCGCCGCATCGCCGCGCGGATGGGGCTGGACGATCCCGAGTTCCGCGAGACGGACCTGGAGCTGATCGAGCAGGCGCTCGACTCGCACAACCCGGCGTTGGGCGCGGTCACGCTGCAGCAGCTCCTGGACGAAGGATACGTGCGGCTGGCCGTGCCGAAGCCGTTCCTGCCCTACGCGGAGCCGGCGCGGCTCAACACGCCCACGGGCAAGATCCAGATCGTGGCGCCGGAGCTGGCGGCGATGGGGCTCGATCCGCTTCCCACGTTCACGCCCCCAGCCGAGAGCGCGGCGGCGGACCCGCGCCGCGCCGCGCGCTTCCCGCTGATGCTCCTTTCGCCGCCGGAGCACCAGTTCATGAACAGCACCTTCGTCAACATCCCGGCCCTGCGAAAGGCGGCGGGCCAGGCGAAGATCCTGCTGCACCCCAACGAAGCCGCCGTCCGCGGCATCCGCGAGGGCGACCGCGTGCGGAGCTGGAACGACCGCGGCGACTTCTTCGCCCTCGCAGTCGTAACAGACGACGTGCGCCCGGGCGTGGCGGTCTCCTACGGCGTGCGCTGGGCGCGGCTCAGCGAGGGCGGGAAGACGGTAAACGACACCACCTCGCAGGGCACCACGGACATGGGCGGCGGCGCCGTCTTCTACGACAACGCCGTCGAGGTGGAGGTCGCGGCGTGAAGGGGCTGCGCATCCTCTACGTCTCCCACTCCTTCCCTCTGCGCGGCCAGCCCCTCTCCAACGTCGGCGGCATGCAGCGCGTGGCCACCGGCCTCCACGACGCGCTGGCCATCCATCCAGGCGTCGAGCTGCACTCGCACGTGCTGGAGACCTCGTGGAAGGCCACGCCGTACCGGATGCCCGGCTACATGGCCGGCCTCCTGCGCCGCATCCCGCGCACCGTCGCGCGCGAAAAGATCGACGTGGTACTCTTCTCCTCGATGGTCACCGCCTCGCTCTCCGTCGCCCTCCGCGCGGCGGTGCATCGCGGCGGCGCGCGCATGGCCGCCATCCCGGTCGGACGCGACGTGACGCTTCCCACGCCGCGGTACCAGTGGCTGGTGCCGCGCGTCTTCGATGCGCTGGACCTGGTCTTCCCGATCAGCCGCGCCACGGGCCAGGAGTGCCTCCTCCGCGGCCTCCCTGAGTCCAAGATGCACGTCGTCCCCTGCGGCGTGGACACGGCGCTCTTCGCCCCGCCGCACGACCGCGCCGCCGCCCGCCGCGAGCTCCTCGCCGCCATCGGCGAGACGGTGCCGGACGACACGCTGATCCTTTGCAGCGTTGGCCGCCACCAGGAGCGCAAAGGCTTTCACTGGTTCGTGGACGCCGTGATGCCGCATCTCCCCTCCGACGTCCTGTACCTGGTGACGGGCGAGGGCCCCACCACCCCGCAGATCCAGGCCGCCATCGACCGCCACGCCCTCGGCGGCCGCGTGCGCATGCTGGGCAAGGTGAGCGAGGAGATGCTGCGCACCCTGTACCGCGGCGGCGACCTCTTCGTGATGCCCAACATCCACGTCCCGGGCGACATCGAGGGCTTCGGCGTGGTGATGCTGGAGGCGGGCCTCTGCGGGATGCCGGTCCTGGCCGCCGAGCTGGAGGGGATCAGCGACGTGGTACGCGAGGGCGAGAACGGCCACCTGGTCCCCACCCGCGACGCCGCCGCCTTCGCCTCCGCCATCCTCCGCCACCGCTCCGACCGATCCGGCCTGGCGGAAGCATCGCGCCGGGCCGCCGCGCACACCGCCGCGAACTTCTCGTGGACGGCGATCGCGGGGAGGTTCGTGGAGTTGCTGGCGCGGTAGGCCCTCACCCCCGCTCGTTCCTCGCTGCCCCCTCTCCCGATAACAGGAGAGGGCTGCGCCCTCCTGTCATCGAGAGAGGGGGCTTGGTTCGCGGATGGCCCCCTCCCCCCGGTCCCCTCCCCCGCCTGCGGGGCAGGGCGGGTGAGGGGGAGAACTCCGCCCGCGCTTCGCAGATGCCCCGTAGGGGCGCGATTCATCGCGCCCGTGCCCGACGCTGCTCCGCCGCCCGGACGCGCGCCCGATACATCGTAGGGGCCGACCTGCGTGTCTGCCCACCCTCGCCCTAACCGGGAACCCCGCCTCCGCACACAAACCCTGTAGGGGCCGCCCCACGTGGCTGCCCGTGCCTGCCCCCGCCCCGAACCGCGCGCCGGGCACGGATGTATGCAACAGCCCCTCCCCCAGCAGTTTGGGGGAGGGGCAGCGAGGAACGAGCGGGGGAGGGGGCCCTCACCCCGCCCACTCCTCCTTCAGCACACCGTAAAGCTCGATGTCCTCGAACACCCCCCACTTGAGCACGTGCCCGCGCAGCCTCCCCTCGTACGTCATGCCCAGCTTGCGCATGACGGCGCCGGAGGCGGGGTTCCGAGTGTAGAAGTGCGCGTACACCCGGCGTATGCCCAGCCGGGTAAACGCATAGTCGATCACCGCGCGCGCAGCCTCGGTCGCCACGCCGCGCCCCCAGTACTCGCGCCCCACCCAGTAGCCGATCTCGGCCCGCGCGTGGGGCAGCTCCAGCCGCAGGCCGCACGTGCCCACCAGCTCGCCGCCGTCGTGCGGCGTGATGCCGAACACCGCCGCCTCGCCGCTGTCGAACGCCTGCGGCAGGGTGCCGATCCACATCTCGGCCGCGCCGTCCGGGTAGGGGTGCGGGATGTTGAGCGTGGTGGAGGCCACCTCCTTGTCGCCGGCGAGGCGCTGCACCGCCGGGGCGTCCGCGGTCGTGAGCGGGCGCAGGAGCAGCCGCGCCGTTTCCAGCGAAGGCTGCCGCGCGATCGTGGGCACGGAATCCATACCACTGCTCCTCGGGTCAAAGGGTGTGCATCCACGGAACGGAGGATCTCACGCAGAGGCGCAGAGACGCAGGAGAGAAACAACAGAGAAAGCATCACACAGAGGGCTAAGAGGGAACCGCAAGCCACAGAGGTAAATCCCTTTTTGCTTTTCTCTCGGTGGCTCTGTGTCTCTGTGTGAGCCCCGCCGTTGCTGTTCTCTCCCTGCGTCTCTGCGCCTCTGCGTGAGATGCAGTTCAGAACTCAGCCCGCCGCCGCGACGACCGGCGCGCTACGGGAGGCGGCGATGCTCATCACGCATGCAGCGGCGATGCCCAGAATCAGCATCAGGCTCCACAGCACGGGAGCGCCGGCGCGTTCCAGGATCACCGTTCCCGCCCACGGGCCGACGGTGAAGGCGAGGCCGAACGACATCGTATACGCGCCCATGTACTCGCCCCGCCGCTCCGCGGGCGCCACGTCCGCGACGTAGGCGGCGGTGCCGGGAAAGAGGATCATCTCGCCAAAGGTCCACACCAGCGTGCACAGCACCAGGTGCCAGGGGAGCGAGGCGAGCGCCATCGATCCGAAGCCCGCGCCGCACAGGAGGCAGCCCAGCACCAGCGAGCGCCGGTGCGGCCACCCCGCCATCGCCAGGTTCAGCGGCACCTCCAGCAGCACGATCAGCACCGTGTTGATCACGAAGAGGATGCCGTAGAGCGCGGCGGAGAGCCCCAGGTCGCGCACCAGGAAGAGGGGCATGGCGGCGCTGTGCTGGAAGAAGATGATCCCCATCAGGAAGCTCCCCGCCAGGAAGAGGAGGAAGCGCCCGTCCGCCAGCGCGCGCGGCCCAAGATGCGGCACCGCGGCGGCCTCGGCCACGGGGACGCCGCGCGCCCTCCGCAGAGCCATCATCCGCCGCGAGGCCCCCGCCAGCACCACCCCGGCGGCCAGCGAGCTCGCGCCGTCCACCACGAAGAGGGCGGGGAAGGAGAGCGTCGCCAGCAGCCCGCCCGCCGCCGGCCCGATGCTCATCCCGAGGTTCACCGCCAGCCGGTTGAGCGAAACGGCCGCCCGGCGCTGCTCCGGCGCGGTGGTCTCCGCCAGCGCGGCGAGGCTGGCGGGGCGGATCGCCTCCCCCGCGAGCGCCCAAGCCAGCGTCAGCGCCAGCACCGCCGCGAACGAGTGGGCGAGCGGAAAGAGGAGGAGGAGCGCGCCGGAGATCAGGAGCGAGAGCTCCATCACCCGCAACGCCCCCAGCCGGTCGCACAGCCGCCCCGCCACCGGCGCGCTGCACAGGCCGCCGATGCCGTACACGCTCAGCGCCGCGCCGGCCGTCTGCACCGGCAGCCGCATGTGCTGCGTGAGGTACAGCACCAGAAAGGGGAGCGCCATCGTTCCCGTGCGGTTCACCAGCGTGGTGGCGAAGATGAGCCACACGTCCGCCGGAAGACCGCGCAGGCCGCGCCAGGGGTTGGGGATCGCCACCGTGTCGTGCGTGAAAATGAGGGCGGCCCCGCCGTGTGGGGCCGCCCTCCAACTTATCTCCGCGGGCGCCGCACGCAAAATGTCCGGACGGCCGCGGGTGCGGCCGCCCGGACCGAGCGCTCGGCCGGACCGGTTGCCCTACGGCTTGATCAGGCGCAGGAAGCGGAGCAGGATGGGGAAGAAGCGTCCCAGGGCCTTGGTGATGAAGCCCAGGACCACCGTGTTCAGGATGAGGCGTAGCAGGAACATGGGGATGCCGCGGTCAGGGGGGCGCGTCGCTCGTGACGTTCCCTACGCGGCGCGCGCCGCGCGGGTTTCAAGCTACGGCGTCGTCGCCGCCTTCAGCTCCTGCGCGGACACCTCGAAGACCCGCGACCACAGCTTCCCCGTCACGAAGAGCCGCCCCGACGCCTCGTCGAAGGCGATCCCGTTGGGCACGGCCTCGGGGTCCGAGGCGGTGGCTTCGGGAAGGAGGTCGCCCACGTCCAGCCACCCGATCACGTGCCCGTCGCGCGGATCGATGCGGGCGATCCAGTCCTTGTGCCACACGTTCGCCCAGATCTCGCCGCGCACCCACTCCAGCTCGTTGAGCTGGTCCACGTACTCCGTCCCGTTCTTCACCTCCAGCGTCTTCGTAACCTGGAAGCTGTTCGGGTCGATGAAGCGCAGGGCGGACGATCCGTCGCTCAGGATCAGCGAGGTGCCGTCGGTGGCCAGCCCCCACCCCTCGCCCTCGTACCGAAAGGTGCCGGTCCGCTGGAAGGTGGTGAGGTCGTAGATGAAGCCGGTGTTGTTCTGCCAGGTGAGCTGGAAGGCGCGGTTGCCGATCACGGCCAGCCCCTCGGCGAAGTACTCGCGGGGGATGTCGACGCGCTGCAGCACCTCGCCCGTCTCCAGCTTCACGCGCCGCAGCGACGACTCGCCGAAGCGGCCGGTGCTCTCCAGCAGCTCGCCGTTGCGGAAGACGAGCCCCTGCGTGAACGCCCTGGGGTCGTGCGGATAGCTGCGGACGATCTTGACCGGCTGCACCGGCGCGCCGGTCTCGGTGGCGGCGTTGGAGTCGTCGCCGCACGCGCCAAAGGTGGCGGCGGATGCCATCAGGGCACCGGCGATGAGGGTTCGGGAGCGGCTGCGGATTGGTCGCATCGTATGGCCTGGAACGGGAACGCGTCTGTAGCGTTGAGATTAGCGTGAGAACGGGCGTGGGGCAAACTGCAATCTCACGCGGAGGCGCGGAGACGCGGAAGAGGGGCGGAGTTCTCTCTGCGTCTCCGCGCCTCCGCGTGAGCCATGCTGTTGCTTTCGTGGTTTACCCCGCTTCGCCCACTTCGAACGCACGCAGCCGGCGGATGGCGAAGAGCACCGCGCCCACGGCGAACAGCACGGACATCACGGCGGCGGCGGTGGGGGTGACGCTGGCCTTGATGACGTTCGCGGGGAGCCCGGCGAGCCGGTTCGCGAGGGTGAGGACGAACTGGATGATGCTGAGGTAGCGCGCGCCGGGCGCCTGGGCCGCGATGATCCCCTCCCAGACGACGACGTACACCAGCCCCGCCACCAGCGCGCGCCGCGTCACCAGGCTCAGCGCCACGAAGACGGCCGAGTACAGCAGCGCACCCACCGCCACCGCCGCGGCAAAGGCCACCCCCATGCTCCACCGTTTCGCGGCGCCGGCCACGGGCACCACCAGCAGGGCAGCAGGTACCGTCAGCAGCGCGGTCACGGCGGCGGCCACGAGGACGCGCGTCAGCACGATGCGCCAGCGCGCCACCGGCTTGGAGAGGACGTACAGCGCCGTCCCGTCGTCGATCTCCGCGCCGAAGACGCCCGTGCCGATCACCAGCGCCACGATGGGGAGGATCACCGGGAGGATGATCATCGTCTCCAGCTCGAGGGCGTTGGTCATGGCGGCGTCGCCGGTGCGGCGGAGGATGGCGGCGATGGCCACGGGCAGGAGCCCGAATGCGGCCAGCGCCAGCGCACGGCGCCGCGCCAGGATCTGCCGCGCCGTCACGGATGCGAGCGCGCGCTCCACGGCCAGGATCATCGTGTCACCAGGTAGGAGAAGACGCTCTCGAGCGATTCGTCGGAGGGGCGCACCTCGCGCAGCGTTACGCCCATCGCCCGCGCCACTTTCGGCAGCGCGTGCGCAAAGGCGCTGCGGTCCTCCGTGCGCACCGTCAGCCCCGCGTCCGACAACTCCGCGCCCGCGACCGATGGGTCGGCGAAGAGGGCGGCGGCCAGGCGGCGGTCGTCGCTGGAGCGCAGGACGAAGGTGTGCGGGCGGTCCGTCATCAGCCGCCGGATCTCGCGGAAGTGCCCCGACGCCGCCAACCGCCCCGCCACCAGCACGAGCACGCTGTCCGCCAGCCGGTCCAGCTCCTCCAGAATGTGCGACGAGATCAGCACCGTGCGCCCCGCGTCCGCCTGGGCGCGGAGGAGCTCCATCGTGTGGAGCCGCTGGCCGGGGTCCATCCCGTTGAACGGCTCGTCCAGCAGCAGGATGCGCGGGTCGTGCACCAGCGCGCCCGCCACCTTGGCGCGCTGCCGCATCCCCTTGGAAAAGGTGCCGATCTTCCGGTCCGCCGCGCCGCGCAGGTCCACCTCGTCCAGGGCGCGCTCCGTCGCGCCATTCGGATCCGCCACGCCCTGCATCACCGCGTTGAAGCGCACGAACTCGCGGGCGGTGAGAAAAGGCTGCACTGCCTCACGCTCCGGCACCAGGCCAAGCGCGCGGTACGCCTCCGGATTGCGCCAAGCGGGCCGCCCCTCCACCAGCACGCTCCCGGCGGATGGAGCCAGGAAGCCGGCAATCATGTGCAGCAGGGTGGACTTGCCGGCGCCGTTTGGCCCCAGCAGCCCCGTGATCCCCGCCGCGAGCGAAAAGGAGACATCGTTGATGGCCACCACGTTCCCGTACCAGCGCGACGCGCCGCGCAGCTCCAGCGCGGGCGTGGCGGCCGCGGGGGCGAACGCGGCGCTCACGTGCGCACCCGCGAGTAGCGCGCAAAGATCGCGAGCGACGCCAGCACCACGAACGCCACCGCCATCCCCGCGTAGCCCGGTCCGCTGACGGGGTTCGGCGGAACGGGCCCACCGCCCGGCCCGGCCGCCGGGACGTTGAAGAGCCAGCGCATCAAGCCGGCCAGCACGAGCAGAGGGCTCATGAGCGTGCCGTACCCGGGCGATCCCGTGGCGCTGTTCTTCTGCACGAGGGCGGAGACGACGGTAGTCAGGAACATCGTTCCGAAGATGGCCGCCGTCCCCAGCGCGCGCCGTGCCGTGAACGACGTCACCGCCACCGAAATCGAGCCCATCACCGCCGCGATGGCCAGCGTGGAAGCGAGCACGGGAAGGGCTGAGCCCCGCTCCGCGCGCAGCACGGCCCCCACGTCGCTCGCCGCGGCCAGGCGCCCGATGAAGAGCACGACCATCGGCGCCATCGCCAGCATCCAGACGGTGGCGACCATCGCCAGGAGCTTGGCGCCGGCGTAGTCGTGCCGGCGCAGCGGGCGCGAGAAGTACAGCGGCAGCACTCGGTGATGCTGGTCGGTGCTCACCAGCTCCGGCGCCTGCGCCGCGCAGAAGAGCAGCACCAGCGGCTGCACGTAGCGGAAATAGGACGAGTACTCGATGAACTTCGCCTCCCCGCTGGACAGGATCCCCACCAGCGTCTGGACGACCGCGGGCATGCAGATGAGGAAGAGGAGCAGGAAGGGGATGACCAGCGCCTTGCCGCCGCGCCCCAGCCCCCACGCCTGGCGCAGCGAGTGGACTAGGAGGGTGCGGAACGCGTAGCCGCGCCCCAGCCGCGCACCCTCGTAGCGCTGGTACCCGATGTCGTAGATGACTCCTGCTTCAGCGGCGCGCATGCGCGTCTCCGTGGGCCGGGGTGCGGAAGAGCTCCTGCAGCGAATGGCGGCGGGGCTCCATCCTCACCAGCGCCAGCCCCAGGTCGGCGGCGGCGTCGCGCACCGCGTCGTACGGCCCGTCGCCGCGCAGCGGGAGGAGGAGGAGCGATCCCTCCGCATGCGCCTCCACACCCGCGGCGGTGAGTCGGGCCAGCAGCTCGCCGGTCCCTTCGTCAACCTCCACCGCGAGCACCCCTTCCTCGCCGGTGAAGGAGCCGAGCGGCGCCGCGCTCAGCAGCCGCCCGCCGTCGATGGCCACCAGGAAGTCGCACACCTGCTCGATCTCCCCCAGCAGGTGCGAGCAGACTAGCACCGCGATCCCGAACTCGTTGCCGGTGCGCTCGATCAGCTCCAGCATCTCGTCGCGCCCGGCGGGGTCCAGGCCGTTGGTCGGTTCGTCCAGCAGGAGGAGCCGCGGGTCGTGCACCAGCGCCTGCGCCAGCTTCACCCGCTGCTTCATCCCGGTGCTGTAGCCGCTGACGGGCCGGTAGCGCTCCTCGTAGAGCCCCACGTGGCGAAGCATCTCCGCCGTGCGCTCGCGCGCGGCGGCGCGCGGCAGCCCCGCCAGCCGCCCCATGTGCGACACCAGCTCGGTCGCCGTGAGCTGCGGCGGAAGGCAGTCGTGCTCCGGCATGTAGCCCACGAGCTGGCGCACGGCCAGGCTCTCGGCGATGGCATCGCGGTCCAGCACGCGCACGGTGCCCTGCGTGGGCGTCAGCAGCCCCAGCAAGATCTTGATGAAGGTGCTCTTTCCGGCCCCGTTGGCGCCCACGAACCCGATGATCCCGGGCTCCAGCTCCAGCGACAGCCCGTCCAGCGCGGTGACGCCGCCGGGGTAGCGGTGGGTGAGGTCCTGCACGGCGATCAGCGGCATGTAGGCGTGGTGGGAGGTTCGGCGGGGAAGTGCGTGAGTGCGTTAGTGCGTGAGTGCGTTGGCTCGCCGAAGTTTAGCGGCGGCACGAAGATCCAGCCAGCGCGCAGTAGATCCTTCGCTCCGCGCCCCAGGTTGGTGGATGGGCGAGATCGGCGAGGCGCGTCGCTCAGGATGACAAGGGAAGGGAACCCTCACCCCTTTATGTCATCCTG
>DASVVI010000123.1:0-3182 GCA_036386635.1 Longimicrobium sp. | reverse complement strand
CAGTACTACGGCCCGACCGCCACCGGCACGTGCTTCCGGGGCTGCTGCGTCTGCAACGTGTGACCATCAAGCCGGGACGCTCCCCGGTTCGTGAGTAGCGGTGTCACGTAAAACGGCGATGGCGCTCCACCCGCAAAAGGGTGCCGCCTTCCCGCGGTTCCAGCCAGGGGGCGTTAGCCCCCGGCGACAGCGGGTTCAATCACCGGACAGCCGTCGAAAACCAAGTGCCCCCGGCAAGCTTTCGTGCTTGCCGGGGGCACTTTGCTTCGAACCGCGACCGTTCAGGGCAACGGAGAGCCCGCACGGCACAGTTCCTCTGCGTCGGAGCTCGTAATTCTCCGGCCTACCAGAGGGAGCCACTCGTCGTACTGAGTCCCAGCGCTCTCCCACCGCGCGATATGCTCAGCTGCGTCTGCCCACTCGCTGTCTCACCCGCGACCGAGATCTGCAGCGCAACCCGGCCATCGGCACGCAGCTCCGCAAAGGTCGTTGTCATCTCAAGCTCCTTGCATACGCGCGAACGAACCCGAGCGCCGCCCCGAACGACCGTTGCATGCACCGATCTCGCCCCTGCGAAGCCTGCGAAGGCAGGCTTCCCGCGGTTGTTGCAGCGGTTTCAACTGCCGGCCCTCAGATCCCGTAGATCGGCCGCAGCTTCCCTTCCAGATACCCCAGAAGCGGCTCGTGGCTCAGCGGGCGGCCCGTGATCCGCTCGCACAGCTCGGGGGCGGTGTAGCGGCGGCCGTGAGCGTGGATGTTCTCGCGCAGCCACGCGGTCAGCGGCGCGAACTCGCCGCGGCGAAGCTGGTCGTCCAGCTCGGGAAGGGCATCGCGGATGGTGGTCCAGAACTGGGCTGCGTACAGGTTCCCCAGCGTGTAGGTGGGGAAGTAGCCGATGGCGCCCATCGACCAGTGGATGTCCTGCAGCGCCCCCTGCGCGTCGCCGGGCACGGTGAGGCCCAGGTCGTCGCGCATGCGGTCATTCCAGGCGGCGGGGAGGTCCTTGACCGCCAGGTCGCCCGACAGCAGCGCGAGCTCCAGGTCGAAGCGCATCATGATGTGCAGGTTGTACGTCGCCTCGTCACTCTCGATGCGGATCAGGTGCGGCTGCACGACGTTCATCCCGCGGTACACCGTGTCCACGTCCAGCGCGTGGAGGGCGGGCTCGCCGAGCGCGGCCTGCATGCGCGGGAGCGCCCACTCCCAGAACGGGCGCGAGCGGCCCACCAGGTTCTCCCACATCCGCGACTGGCTCTCGTGGATCCCCATGCTGGCCGCCTCCGCCAGCGGCTGCCCGAAGCGCTCCGCCTTGGGGAGGTTCTGCTCGTACAGCGCGTGCCCCGTCTCGTGCATCGTGGCGCTGAGCGCGTCGGCCCACGCATCCTCGCGGTAGCGGGTGGTGATGCGCACGTCATGGGGCCCGATCCCCTCGCAGAACGGGTGCGTGGAGACGTCCAGCCGCCCCGCCTCGAAGTCGAAGCCCATCCCCTCCATCACCCCGCGGTTGAACGCCACCTGCCGCTCGACGGGAACGGTGGTGCGCTGCCACGCATCGTCCGGGTGCCCCCCCGACGCCGCCACCTCGCGGATGAGCGGCGCCAGCCCGGCGCGTAGCGCGTCGAAGGTGCGGCGGATCTGGGCGGCGGTCATCCCGGGCTCGAAGTCCTCCAGCAGCGCATCGTACGCCACGCCGCCGGGAGGCACGCCCAGCGCGTCGGCCCGCTCGCGGTTGAGGTCCACCACCTCCTGCAGCCAGGGCGCGAAGGCGCCGAAGTCCCCTGCCTCGCGCGCGCCGCGCCACTCGTGCATGGCGCGCGACGTGGTCTGCGCGAACGCGCGCACCAGCGAGGTGGGGATGCGCGTGGCTCGGTCGTAGTCGCGCCGCATCGCGCGGAGGTTGGCCCGCGCCTCGTCGTCATCGCGCAGCGACGGGTCCTCCTCGCACGCCGCGATCAGCTCGCCCACGCGCGCGGCGGTGCGGCGCTCGTGTACGATGGCGGAGAGCGCCGCCATCTGTTCGCCGCGAAGAGCCGCGGCTTTGGCAGGCATGTACGTCTCCTGGTCCCACCCCAGCACCGCCGCCGCGGAGGCCAGCGTCGCCGACTCGCGGAGGTGGCGCTGCAGCTCGGCGTACGGCGCGTCGGCGGGGGGGATCTCGCTCATCGGGTGGGGCTCCGGAGGGGCGCGCGTCCGCGCGGATGGCACGGAAAAGGGCGGCGGCGGGGCGGGCAGGTTCCATGCCGGTTGACGGCGACGCGCCGGGGCGTAGCTTCACGCAGACCGGCCAACCCTGCGGAGGAGCCCGTGAGCCAATTTCCCAACCTGACCGTCATCCGGCACCCGCTGATCCGCCACAAGCTGGCGGTGCTGCGCGACAAGGAAACGTCCAAGAAGAAGTTCAAGGAGCTCGTCGACGAGATCGCCACCCTGATGGCGTACGAGGTCACCCGCGACCTCCCCGTCCACGACGTGGAGATCGAGACGCCGCTGGAGCGCACCACCGAGGAGATGATCTTCGGCAAGAAGCTGACGCTCGTCCCCATCCTGCGCGCCGGGCTGGGGATGGTGGACGGCGTGGCTCGGCTGATGCCCTCCGTTCGCGTGGGCCACATCGGCCTCTACCGCGATCACGAGACGCTGGAGCCGGTCGACTATTACTTCAAGATCCCCAGCACCCCCAACGAGCGCCACTTCATCGTCCTCGACCCCATGCTGGCCACGGGCGGCTCCGCGTCGGCGGCGGTGACGTCGCTCAAGAAGCAAGGCGTGGCGCGCATCCAGTTCGTCTGCCTGGTCGCCGCCCCCGAGGGCGTGCAGCGCATGCTCAACGACCACCCCGACGTCCAGATCTTCACGGCCGCCCTCGACCGGGAACTGAACGAGCAGGGCTACATACTCCCCGGCCTCGGCGACGCCGGCGACCGGTTGTTCGGCACGAAGTAAAGGACGGGAGCCGCGTTGAGATTCGCATGGCTCCCGTTGTATATTCATGCGACCAGCGTTGTGTGCGGCGGTCCAGGGTTCGCCGTTAAGGCGAGTTCGCCGGACCTCATAAGCTACAGAGCAGGATTTCCGCGATGATGAACTGGTCTGCCTGTGCCGCGGTCGAGCGCGATCCCGAGCGGGTGAGTGGAGCCTGGGTGTTCCGTGGCACGCGCGTGCCCGTTGCGGCGTTGTTCGAG
>DASVVI010000122.1:0-6174 GCA_036386635.1 Longimicrobium sp. | reverse complement strand
CGCCATCGTTCGGGTGTGCGCCGGCATGAGATCCGGCTCCCCAATACCCGCCGACGAAGCGGCCGTCCGCAAGCCGCAGCAGGACGAATTCCGCCTGGCGGTCCCGAAAAATATAGTCCCAGGTCGTCGGATAGGGGACCTGGATTCGATCGGCGATCTGCGGCCGCTTGTACACCCAGACCAGGAGATTGGGCCAGATCGCAGGCGCCACAAACACCATGGCGAGAACAGATCCCCAGTACCTCAGAGGGTGGATCGCGGGATACCCATCCCGGTGAACAAGGATGATGAACGGCAGCAGCAGGACGTAGTTCAGCGAGCTGTAGAAGAGTCCCTGGATCAGCGCACTGCCCCAGTCGTTCAGCCGGGCGGGCATCCGGAGCCGGTACACGGCCATCGAGATCAAGCCCGGCAACACGAAAAGGGCGAACAGTACGAGGCTCGCTGGCGTTATCGCGTCCTTCATCCAATCTCCATGGCTCAGGGCTTCGATGCGCCCGGGTTCACCGTTCGCTGAGGTTGCCATGGATAAGTACCCCTCATGATCTCGCCCGGATGAGCAACCGGCGCCCTCCGCCACCACCTGATCCAGGCGTTCGATTGATGGCGGAGTCGGATTGGAGCGCGCCCTTCTGCACGATCGACTCGCGAAGGGCTACGGAGAGGTCGATAGCACCCGCGAGAAGAACGGAACCACCTCGCCGGCGAATCGGGGGCGGAGGGCGCTGACGTGGTCGCCGGGGTAGGGCTGAAAGGTGTGGCAGATGCCGGCGGAGTCGAGCGCGGCGGAGAGCTCGCGCAGGTTGGGGAGGATGTGGGTGAAGGCGTCTGAGGTGCCCACGTCGAAGCGGATGCCACGCAGCCGGCGCAGGGCGTCGGCGTTCTCGCGCACGAGGGATGACGGGGTGAGGGCGATCCAGCGCGAGTAGGCGAGGTCGTCGCGGACCAGGGCGCCGTCCGCGGCGCGGCGGAAGGGGAGATCCACGAAGAGCGGCGCGCGCTCCGGTGCCGGCGTGAGGGCGGTGGCGAGGCCCATGATGAGGCGCGCCTGGAAGCTCGCAGCGCTCACAGCATCGCGGTCGGCGAGGGAGAGCGCGGAGGGCCAGTAGGGCGCCAGGTCGTCCAGCATGCGCGGGCCGAAGCAGCACGGCGAGGCGGCGTACACCGCGCCAAAGACGTCGGGGTGGCGCGCGGCCAGGGTTAGCGCACCGAAGCCGCCCATCGAGTGCCCCTCGATCCCTCGCGACGCGGCGCGCCGGAGGGTGCGGTAGCGACGGTCCACGTGCGCCACGAGGTCGCGCGCAATGAAGTCGTCCCAGTTCCCCGCGACGGGCGAGTTGGTGTAGAACGCGCCGCCGTACGCGTTCCGCGCATCGGGGACCACCACGATCATCGGACGTGCACGCCCCACCGCGATCAGCGAGTCCATCAGCACGCGGATGGGCACCCGCCCCGTCTCGAACGCCTGGAGCGGCGCGTCGAAGCCGTGCAGCACGTACAGCGTGGGGTAGCGGCGGCCGCTCGTCGCGTAGCCCGGCGGCAGATAGACCAGCGCCTCGCGCCTCGCCGGGTCGCCCAGCCGGTTGCCCGCGAGCGACGGCGCGTCCACGGTGTCGCGGACGAGCTGCCCGGGGGAGGCGCGCGTCCCCGTCGTGGCGCATGCGGAGAGGGCCAGGGCGGCCAGGAGGATGCGGGCGCGGCGGAGGGTCTTCATAGCGCGGGTGTCACACGCGGGCCGCGTGGGCGTTGATGGGGAGCGGCGGTCGCGGTGCCCGCCGCATTCGACCACTCCAGGAGGTCAGCCAATGAAGCGTCTGCTCGTGTGTGCGCTGGTGCTCGCGGCGGGGTGCCGCGACGTGAGTCACGCGGACGATGTCGTGGTGGAAGGCCGGCTCACGTTCGGATGGGAGGTGGAGTCTTTTCGCCCCTGCGGGTCCACGGAGAACTGGCTCCCCCTCATATCTCGGCGGATGCGCGCGCGCTACGACTCGCTCGCGGACAAGGTGTACGAGCCCGTGTTCGTGCGCTTCCGAGGTACGGTGGGGCCTCCGGGCCGCTATGGCATGATGGGCGCCAACGACCATGAGTTCCACGTCGTGGAGGCGCTCGAGATGCGGAAGACCACCGAGCGCGACTGCCCCAACACCCGTTAGGCGTGGAGGATCGGCCCCGTGTAGATGGGCGGGGTCACCAGCTCGCCGCGCTCGATCACCTGGCGGTCCCAGGGGAAGACGATGAGCGCGGGCGTCTCCAGGGCAAAGAAGTCGGGACGGTAGCCGCCGGGGCGCACGAAGGAGGTGGCGGTGCGCACCTCGGCCGGCCCCACCTCGCGCACGGCGGCGAGCGCCAGCCGCAGCGTGTCGCCGCTGGTGGTGAGCTCGTCCACGATCAGCACGCGCCGTCCACGGGCGCGCGGCGGGGCCGAGGAGAGTACCGTCGGCGCGGGCCGGGCCACCGCGCTCCCGTCGCGCCGCGAGATCTTCATCGACTCGAACTCCACCTGCAGGATCCCCGCGACGGTCGCAGCGGGGATCACTCCCGCCGTGGCGATGCCGATCACCAGGTCCGGTTCGTACTCGTGCGCCACGCGGATGGCCAGCGCGCGGCAGAGCTCGCCGAACAGCTCCCACGAGAGCTCCAGCGTGTCCGACGCGCCACCGCCGCCGTCGTCGCCAGTGCGGGGGAACGGAATCGGCTGAACCATGGGACCTCCCTGTGTATGCGAATGTAAGGCGCCATCACGCTACAAGTTTCGTTCCCCGCACCAGAGGCGCACGCCTTTAGTCCCGCCGACCGGCATTCCCCGAAACCGCGCACCGCTCGCCCCGTACCACCCTGCGCACGCACCACCGTACCCCTTCCGAGACCCGTCATGGCTCCATCCTCACTCGCCCGCCTCGAACAGGGGCTGGACCGGCTGCACGCCCGCGTGCGCGCGAATCCGGTTCTGCGGCGCTTCACCGTGTGCACGCGCATCCTGCTGGCGATCGGCTTCATCGCGCCGGCGCTGACCAAGATCCAGGGGGAGCGCTTCACGCAGATCCCCATCGACCGCCCGATCGGCTTCTTCTTCGAGGCGATGTACCGCACCGGCGCGTACTGGAACTTCATCGGATGGGCGCAGCTCGCCGGGGCGCTCCTCCTGCTGCACCCGCGCACCGCGACGCTGGGGGCGCTCGTCTTCTTCCCCATCATCCTCAACATCTTCGCCATTACGGTGTCGATGCACTTCACCGGCACCTGGGTGGTGACGGGGCTGATGCTGCTGGCGTGCACCTACCTGCTCTGCTGGGACTATCACCGCTTCAAGCCGCTCCTCTGGCCCCCGCCCGCGCCCGAACCGGCCGCCGAGCTGTCGCCACGTGCGCGAGTGCTGGAGCGCGTCGCGTACACCGCGCTCGCGCTCAGTGGCCTGTGCGTGGTGCTCGCGACACGCGGCTACTTTCCGTGGAAGTGGGTGCCGGTGTGCCTGGCCGCGGGGCTCGCGGGAGGGTTGTGCCTGCTGGCGGCGATGGTGATGGAGATGCGGGGGCGGCGTACCGTGGCGCGTGGGGCCGTGGCGGGGTAGCTTCCCGGCCCGCGTCCACCGCCACCGAGCCGCCGATGCCCGCACCGCCCGACCTCCGCGCCCGCGCCGATGCCCGCTTCGAGAGCGCCCTGCAGCAGGCCGGCGCCCGCGACCCGCGCGAATTCTACCGCAAGCAGATGGTGGCGCTCCGGGACGGGGATGCCGATGCCTTTCGCCGGGCGCGTGCCTACTTCGAGGAGCAGCTGATCCCCGCAGTCGCCGCGGAGGATAGCGACCCGCGCGCGGAGTGGCTGGAGTACGGCCGTGTCCTCGCGACCCTGGCCGCGAAAGGGCGCACCGTACAGATCGACCCTACCGGCCGCGCCTCCGAGTACGCCCGCCCTGTCCCCCCCGACCACCTCGTCCTCCACCTCCCCGACGCGCCCTCGCAGGCCGCGATCATCGTCGGTATCCCCGCCAGGCTCTCGCCCGCCCAGAAGGCGACGCACGACCTGCTGGTGAAGCAGTCGCTGGGGTCGTAGCGCGGGCAGGCAAGGCTGGCGGTTGAAACCGCTGCGACGACCGCGGGAAGCCTGCCTTCGCAGGCTTGGGGGCGGCGGGCGTTGGGGGCATAATGCCGGCGCCGCCAGCACCGGGGGATGAATCCCCCGGCTGGAACTACGGGAAGCCCACTGAAGTGGGCTCGATAAACTCGGCGCTCCTGGGGACGCGTGGGGGAGGGGCGCTTGCATCCGCCACACGGCGCCCGCAAGTTGGGACGGATCTTGGACAACCGTCCGGGAAGGACCACGAAGAGCAGGCTGATTTGCAAGCGCTGATCATCATCGGGCACGGGTCGCACCTCAACGCGGAGTCGAGCGCGCCGGTCTATCGCCACGCGGAGGCCATCCGGCGCACGGGCGCGTTCGATGAGGTGCGCGAGTGCTTCTGGAAGGAAGAGCCCTCCATGCGCGAGGTGTTCGACCTCGTGGAGTCGGAGGACGTGTACGTCGTTCCCCTCTTCATCTCCGAAGGGTACTTCACCGAGGAGGTGATCCCGCGCGAGCTGGGGCTGGACGGGCCGGCGCCCTCGGTCACGCGGAAGCTGGGGAAGACGATCCGCTACTGCGGGCCCGTGGGGACGCACCCGTCGATGTCGGCCATGATTCTGCGACGCGCGGAGGAGAGCGCCGGGATGGACGACGCCGAGGCGCGGCGGGCGGGGCTCATCATCATTGGCCACGGTACGGAGCGGAACAGCAACTCCGCCGAAGTCATCTACCGCGTGACCCGTGAGGCGGAGGCGGCAGGCGTCTTCGGCGAGGTGAAGACCGGTTTCCTGGACCAGCCGCCCGAGGTGGGCGAGGTGCTGGAGGAGATGGGCGGGCGCGACGTGGTGCTCGTCCCCTTCTTCGTGGCCGAGGGGTGGCACACGCAGGAGACCATCCCCGACGACCTGCGGATCAACCGCCCAGCGGTGAGCTCGGTGACGGAGAAGGACGGGCGCGCCATCTTCTACGCGGCCCCGGTGGGGACCTTCCCCGAGGTGGCGGAGATCGTGCTGCAGCGCGCCCGCGAGGCCGGCGCGGACGTGCCCGAGGGGATCCTCGCACACGAGGACGCTCGTGTCTGACCGGCCGGAGGAGCGCGGGGCGCACGCACCGGGCGGGATCGCGGAGGCGCGCGCGGCGCTGGCAGCGTGGGTGGACGACGCGGGGCCCGAGGGGCGCGCATTCCTCCAGGCGCTGATCCGCGCGACGGGCGGCGGGCGCTACGAGATCCGCCATCGCAGCGACGCCGGCCTGCCGCTGGATGCGCTGGAGGTGTCGCGCGACCCGTTCGCCGCGCGAGCCATCGCCCAGGTGACGGACGAGGGGGAGCACCGGCCGCTCAAGACGTCGCCGAACCTGCGCGCGGGATGGGCGCTGGTGGAGCTGGACGAGCGCGCGCTCTGGACGGCGCTCGACTACCTGTACCCCGCCTGCGCGCTGCACTGGCACGCGGGGCGCACCGGCACCCTGCGCATCACGCACTGGCGCGAGACGGCGGCGAGGCAGACGGGGATGTATGGCGCCGTCAAGCTGCTGGAGACGGATGCCGTCCGGAACACCGTGCGCGCCTGCTGCGGCGACGCCGTGTGCCTGCGCCGCGTGGCGTGGCAGGTGGACGAGGCGATGCCCCTGGAGATGGCCGACGAGGGCCCGCCCCACGGCGATGCGCTGGTCCCCTGCCCCGAGGCGTGCTCGATGTTCGTTTCGTTCGCGCGGCAGGTGCTCAAGGTGGAGCGCGCCCCCCGCCGCCCCGTTGACGGCCTTGTACCGATGGCGGCGGAGGAGACGAACCAGCTCCGCGCGCTGGTGGCGGCGGCCGCGTCGGGCACGCTGGGCGGCGTGCGCGAGGGCGAGTTCGACGACCCGCTCAACCCGCGCCGCATCCGCTACCTGGCCGCCCGCCTCGCCGCCGCCGAGGCTCCGGAGGACGAGGGCGAGCTGCCGTGCGAGGGGTGTCCGCGCAAGGTGCCGTGCGAGGGGTGCCCGATGGTGGCCCTCACCCCCCCGGCCCCCCTCTCCCGATAACAGGAGAGGCTGGCGCCTCTGTTATCGAGAGAGGGGGGAGTGTACCGGCGCCGAGCAGGCGCTCCAGTCGTTTCCGCCCCCTCTCCTGAG
>DASVVI010000121.1:0-6090 GCA_036386635.1 Longimicrobium sp. | reverse complement strand
CGGTCACCGTACCCGTCACCTGCCGCTGCTGCGCGGTCGCGCCGCTGGCGCTCCCCGCGATCAGGAGCAGGGACATGACGAACGACAGGATGCGTTTCGACATACTTCCTCGTTGGGGGTTGGTAAGATGTCCTGCGCGTGTGTGCGGATGTGCGCGGGTCGCCTCCGTGTGTGCGAATGGTGGACGTGGCGGGAGGGCGCCAGGAGCGGGGCCGCTCCCACGGACTACACGGACGTATGGACTGCGGAACGCGCCCCTGGCCCGGCATGCTGGGCCGGATTGGAGACGGTGATCGGGGCGGGTTGAATTCGGAAGCTACTCTGCACCCCGCCGCTTCGCAAGAAGACTCTGGTGCGGGCGCGCCCCTTCAGAGTCCATGCTTGCGAGCCACAGAACGCGCGAACGGGCGATTCATGGACGCCCGGGACCGCTGGGCTCACGCGGAGGCGCGGAGACGCGGGGAGAGGAACGGAAGGGGGGCTCGATGGCGGCGCCTGCACCGATCAATGCAAGCGCCCCCTCCCCCAGGTCGTCTCGGGGGAGGGGGTGGGGGCCGTTACGGTCTGCAGTAGTACAGGCGCGCGGGCGGGATGTTGCGGGGCTCGAAGCCCAGTTTCACGCGGCCAAAGGTGCGCTTGAGGTTCGGCAGGACGCCGTTGGAGTACTGGTAGACCAGGAAGGCGCCCGTGGGGGTGAGCGCGTCGCGGGTGGCGCGCACGATGCCGTCGCGGAGGGCGGCGGGCATGGTGCTGAACGGGATTCCCGAGATGATGTAGTCCGCCTTGCCGCGCCCAATCCGCTGCAGGATGCTCCCCACGTCCGCCGCGGAGCCGTGCACCAGGTGCAGGCGCGGGTCGGCGGCGCCGCGCTGCAGGAAGCTCACGAAGTCCGTGTTCGTCTCGATGGCCACCAGGATGCCGTCCGGGTGAAGGCGCTTCAGGATCTTGTGCGTGAACGTCCCCACTCCCGGGCCGTACTCCACGATCACCCGCGCCCTGTCCCAGTCCACCTCCCCCAGCATCTCGTTCACCAGGTAGCGGGAGCTGGGGATCACCGAGCCCAGCATGCGCGGATGCTTCAGGAAGTTCCGCGCGAAGAGCAGAAGCTGCTGGCGGTGAGGAGAGGTCGTTGCGGGCACGTTGGTTCTCCGGATGATCGTAGGTCCTGGCGGGCACGCGGCCCGGCTGCGGCGGCGCACCGGCTCCACGTGGACACGGTACGCAAAAACGGGACTCACCCGGCGATTCAAGGCGCGGGTGGCCGACAAGGTGCCCCCCCGCGGGCCCGCGCGCCAGTGCTACCCCTGCCCGCCCCCCTCCCGCGCGACCGCCTCCTCCACCCCGATCCTCACCAGCGAGATGCGCAGCGCGGCGCCCGTGATCCCCGGGTCCAGGGCGCGCACCAGCTCCACCGCGTGCACCCACACGGCCGGGTCGCCGCCGTCGGCGGGGTGCTCCACCGGGTGCAGGATGCCCCGCACCACCACGCTCCGCCAGCGGAACCCCGCCTCCACCTCGTCCACTTCGAAGGTGATGGGGGTGCCGTGCGACTCGCCGACCATGGCGGCCCAGCCGGAGCCGTACGAGGTGCGCGCCCAAAGCCACCCGTCCGCCCAGGCGTAGAGGACGGGCTCCACCTCCAGGCGGCCGCGGCGCGTGTAGGCGATCCGCCCCACCCGGTTCCGAGCCAGGATCGCGTCGGCGCCGGCGCGGTCCAGCGGGCGGAAGGCTTGCGGTTCCGGTGCGGACATGCCGGTTCTCCGTGGCTGCGGGTGGCCCTGCGATGGAAAGAAATGATCTCACGCGAAGGCGCGGGAGAAAAGCATCACACAGAGACGCGGAGGGGAACGGAAAGGCCACAGAAAGCCCCTTCTGCTTTTCTTTCCGTCACCTCTGTGGCTCTGTGTGAGGCCATCTGTTTTCCTCTCCTGCGTCTCTGCGCCTCTGCGTGAGGCCAGGCAGGACGCAAGGGCCGTCCCGCGGCCGGGAACAGGGCGCTGGGCGGGTGGATTGGAACTTGCTCCTGCGCGGCGTCCCCCGCACACGGGGCGGGGCAAAACGGCACCACGAGGAGCGCGCGGATGGCGGATCGAGAGCAGCAGGGCGACAGCGTGCGGCTGCAGGTGGCCGGGGCGAAGCGCGAAGACATGGCCAAGGGGACGGCGCGGCTGGGGCAGCGCACCTTCCAGGCGCTGGGCCTCAAGGAGGGCGAGATCATCGAGATCGTGGGGCCGCAGGTCACCGCGGCCGTCGCCCTTCCCCCGTACCCGGAGGACGACGGGCTGGACCTGATCCGCCTGGATGGCCTGCAGCGCACCAACAGCGGCGTCAGCATTGGCGACTACGTGGAGGTGCGCTGCGCAAAGGTGGAGCCCGCCCGCCGCGTGACGCTGGCCCCCGCGCAGGAGAACCTGCGGCTGATGGGCACCGGCGACGCCCTGCGCCGCACCCTCTTCCGCCGCCCGCTCACCCAGGGCGACACGATCTCCACCTCCGCCTACCAGCGCACCGAGACTTCGCGCGGCCCCGAAGACCCGGGCGCGTTCCCCGAGGAGCTCTTTCGCACCTTCTTCCAGCAGACGGCGTACGCGCTGCAGGAGATCCGCCTGCGCGTGGTGGGGACGACGCCGCGCGGGATCGTGCAGGTGGTGGAGGACACCGAGATCGAGCTCCTTCCTGAGTACGCGGAGCCGGAGGACCCCAGCCGCGGCGACATCACCTACGACGACATCGGCGGGCTGGGGCCCACCATCGACCAGGTGCGGGAGATGATCGAGCTCCCGCTCAAGCACCCCGAGCTCTTCCAGCGGCTGGGGATCGACCCGCCCAAGGGCGTCATCCTGCACGGCCCGCCGGGGACGGGCAAGACGCTGCTTGCCCGCGCGGTGGCCAACGAGGCGCGCGCGCAGTTCTTCCACATCGCCGGCCCGGAGATCATGGGGCGGCACTACGGCGAGAGCGAGCAGCGGCTGCGCGAGGTGTTCGAGCAGGCGGAGCAGCAGGCGCCCTCCATCGTCTTCATCGACGAGATCGACTCCATCGCCCCCAAGCGCGAGGAGGTGACGGGCGAAGTGGAGCGGCGCATCGTGGCGCAGCTGCTGACGCTGATGGACGGGCTGAAGCCGCGGCAGAACGTGGTGGTGATCGCCGCCACCAACCGCGTCAACGCCATCGACGAGGCGCTGCGCCGGCCGGGCCGCTTCGACCGCGAGATCATCATCGGCGTACCGGACGCGGTGGGGCGGCGCGAGGTGCTGGCCATCCACACCCGCGGCATGCCGCTGGGGAACGACGTGGACCTGGACGAGCTGGCGCGCATCACTTACGGCTTCGTGGGCGCGGACCTCACGGCGCTCGCCCGCGAGGCCGCCATCGACACGCTGCGGCGCCACCTCCCCGCCCTGGACCTGAACCAGGTGGAGATCCCGGCCGACGTGCTGGCGCGGCTGATCGTGTGCCGCGACGACTTCATCAACGCGCTCAAGCGGGTGCAGCCCTCCGCCGTGCGCGAGATCATGATCCAGGTGCCGGACGTGGGGTGGGACGACATCGGCGGGCTGGAGGACGCCAAACGGGCGCTCAAGGAGGGGGTGGAGCTCCCCCTGAAGCACCCCGACGCCTTTCGCCGCCTGGGGATCCGCCCCGCCAAGGGCTTCCTCCTGTACGGCCCTCCGGGGACAGGCAAGACGCTGATGGCCAAGGCCGTCGCGCGCGAGTCGGAGGCCAACTTCATCGCCACCAAGTCGTCGGACCTGCTCAGCAAGTGGTACGGCGAGAGCGAGCAGCAGGTGACGCGCCTCTTCCAGCGCGCGCGGCAGGTGGCGCCTACGGTCATCTTCATCGACGAGATCGATTCGCTCGCGCCACAGCGCGGCGGCGGGCTGGGCGAGCCGGCGGTGACGGAGCGGGTGGTGAACACCATCCTCGCGGAGATGGACGGGCTGGAGGAGATGCAGGGGATCGTGGTGATCGGCGCCACCAATCGGCCCACGCTGCTGGACCCCGCCCTGCTGCGCCCCGGCCGTTTCGACGAGCTGGTGTACATCACGGTGCCGGAGCGCGAGGCGCGCCTCACCATCCTGCGCATCCACACCTCCGGGATGCCGCTGGCGGAGGACGTGAAGCTCGATACGATCGCGGAGCGCACGCACGGCTTCACCGGCGCGGACCTGGAGGACCTGGTGCGCCGCGCGGGGCTCATGGCGCTGCGCACCGACCTGGACGTGGCCGAGGTGCCGATGCGCTTCTTCGAGGCGGCGCTCAAGGAGAGCCGCGCATCGGTGACGCCGGAGATGGAGCGCGAGTACGAGGAGCTGCGCAGCGAGCTGAAGCGCGAGGGCCCGCGCGGCCGGCAGATCGGCTTCCGCGCCCCGGAGCGCGGCGGGGCGGACTGACGGCTCCCGGGATGGAACGCGGGGAGAGGCGGAAGGCGCCCCTCCCCGTGTTTTCGCGCGTCGCTATCTCGTTACGGGAAAACGGTTTGCAGGCCCGGTGCCAAAGGTTTGTGGAACGGTTGTTGCTTTCCCGCCGGCCCCAAGCGGAGAGGCTGGGCGGCCTCCCCGATAACCCCAACCAAGGACGACCATGAGCATCACTCCCAGCGACCGCAACCTCCCGATGGACGGCACCACGGACTCGCTTCGCGCCGACCAGCTGCACGGTACCGACCAGCTTCGTGGCACCGAGGAGCGCCTGACGCTCTCCGAGGAGGAGCTCGCCATCGGCAAGCGCGAGGTGCGCGCGGGCGAGGTGGAGATCGAGAAGCGCGTGGAGACGGAGCACGTGCGCCACGAGGTGCCGCTCACCCACGACGAGGTGACGGTGGAGCGCCGCCCCGTCGAGGGCGGGATGGTCGCGGCCGGCGGGCTCGGCCACACCATCGGCGAGGAGCACATTCGCGTTCCGCTGACCGCCGAGGAGGCGGTGGTGGAGAAGCGCGTGGTGCCCAAGGAGGAGCTCGTGGTGCGCACGCAGCAGGTGACCGAGGAGCGCATGGTCGAGGCCGACCTGCGCACCGAGCGCGCCGAGGTGCGCGAGGTCAACGCCCACGAGGTGCGCGACCGCGACTCGCTGGACCGCGGCGGCAACCTGTAGGACGGGTTGTAAGACGGCCGGGGCGGTTGCCCCGGCCGGGACCTGCCCCCTCTCTCGGATGCTGGGGAGGGGGCGGGTTTTTGTTGGGGTCTAGCCAGGGGGAGTCCGGCGGTTGAAACCGCTGCAACAACCGCGGGAAACCTGCCTTCGCAGGTTTTGCGCGTGACGCGGGCGCCGGCACCGCCGGGGGATGAAGCCCCCGGCTGGAATCACGGGAAGACGGCTGAAGCCGTCTCGCCCGGCCGGGGCCAGTCCGCGCAGGCGGACTTCGTGTGGTTCCAGAGGCGAAATTCATTCGCTCCTGGTGCGGGCACCTGCCCACGCAGGAATTTCAGGAGCGGCCGAGATCCCGCCCGCGAGTCCGCGAAGGCGGACTTTGTGCTTTTGTTGCAGCGAGTTCACTCGCCGGGTCCCCTCAGTTCCGCGCCGGGCGCTCGAGGTGGGCGGCGTTGGGGCGGGGGCGCACGATGGAGGGGAGGCCGCGCGGGTGCGGGGCGCCGCCCGAGACGGAGCGCTCGGCGTCGGTCTCGCTGAAGCAGAGGGTCGCGACCAGGAGGGCGCCACGCTCGCGCAGGTCGGCGGCGTCGCGGCTGGTGTAGTTGGCCACGTGGAAGCTCCCCGCCAGCAAGAAAATTCCCGCGGGCTCGCCGAGGCGCCGCTCGCCCAGGCGGTATGGGTCGTGGTCTTCGTAGATCAGCGTCTCGTCCTGCTTCACGTCGCTTCCCCCCGTGTGGTCGGCCGCGGCGGGGCTTCGCCGCTGTGGGTCGTTTGTACCCGGTCCGGGCGTTTTGGATCGTTTCGAACACCGTAACACGGCAAGGGAGGGCGGACACGCAGGTCCGCCCCTATGAAATCGGTGATCGATGCGAATGGCGGAGCGGGGGCGGGCACGGGCGCGATGTTCAATGGCAACAGACAGCCCCCGCCGCGATGGTCGCGGCGGGGGCGTAGTTCTCCCCCTCGCCCGCCCTGCGCCCCCGCAAGGCGGGGGAGGGG
>DASVVI010000120.1:0-9084 GCA_036386635.1 Longimicrobium sp. | reverse complement strand
CGCGAAACCGAACGGTGGGGGGGCGGATGGTGGATACGACTGAGGCGGGGCGGGTGCGGGGGGGGCGCGCGATCGCGACGCTCTGGTTCGCCGTGCTCGCGGGGCCGGTGGCGTGGATGCTGGGGCTGAACGTCCAGTATTCGCTCGTGCGGCTGGAGTGCGAGAACGGCGGCGTCGTTCCGCTCCACCTGGTGAGCCTCGCCACTTTCGCGATCGCGGCGGCGGGGGGCGCGGCGGCGTGGCGGGAGTGGAAGCGCGCCGGCGGCGTCTGGCCGGGCGAGGAGCCCGGGGCGATTCCCCGCAGCCGCTTCCTGGCCGCGATGGGGCTCCTGGCCAGCCCGCTGTTCGCGCTGGCGATTCTGGCGCAGTGGGTGGCGAGCTGGTTTTTGAACCCATGCATGGGGATCTGATGGGGGGCCCTCACCCCCGCTCGTTCCTCGCTGCCCCCTCTGCACACGGTGTTCTCCCCCTCACCCGCCCTGCGCCCCCGCGGGAGGGGGCTGGGGGGAGGGGGCCCGCCGCCCTGCTCCTCCTCCTGCTTCTCGCGCCGTCAGCCGCGTGGGCGCACACGGGGCGGCCGCTGGCGCCGCACGACGTGTGGACGGCGTGGGCGTTCGACCCGGGGGTGGTGGCGGTGCTCTTTCTGAGCGCGTGGCTGTACTCGCGGGGGACGGAGCGGCTCTGGCGGCGGTCGGGGGTGGGGCGCGGCGTGCGGCGGTGGGAGGCGGGGTGCTTCGCGGCAGGGTGGGTCACGCTGGCGATTGCCATGGTGTCGCCGCTGCACCCGCTGGGCGGGGTGCTCTTTTCCGCGCACATGGTGCAGCACGAGCTCCTGATAGCCCTCGCCGCGCCGCTGCTGGTGCTGGGGAGGCCGATGCTGCCGTTCCTGTGGGCGCTCCCCATGAGCTGGCGGCGCGCGGCGGGGGGGGCGGTACGGCGGCAGGCGGTGCGCGCGGGGTGGCGCTTCGTGACCGCGCCGTTCGCCGCGTTCGCGCTGCACGCGGCGGCGCTCTGGCTCTGGCACATCCCCGGGCCGTACCAGGCGACGCTCACCAGCGAGTGGATGCACACGCTGCAGCACGCCAGCTTCCTGGGCACGGGGCTCCTCTTCTGGTGGGCGCTGGTGCACGGGCGCGAGGGGCGGATGGGGTATGGGGCGGCCGTGTTCTACCTCTTTGCGACGGCGATGCACAGTGGCGGCCTGGGCGCGCTGCTGACCTTTGCGCGCGCGCCCTGGTATCCAGCATACGGCGTGGGGGGCGCGGCGTGGGGCCTCACGCCGCTGGAGGATCAGCAGCTCGCGGGGCTGATCATGTGGATCCCCGCCGGGGCCAGCTACCTGGTGGCGGGGCTGGCGCTGGTGGCGGCGTGGATGCGCGAGTCGGAGCGGAAGGCGGCGCGCTGGCAGGACCGCGCCCTGCTGCGGCCCACCTGAGAGGAGGCGAAGGATGCGGAGTCCCTGGATGCTCCTGATGGCGGCGCTCGCGCTCTCCGCGTGCGGCGGCGGGCCGGACAAGAAGGCGATGGAGACGGGCGCCGCCCTCACCCGCGGCGACCCGCATGCCGGCCGGGAGCAGATCCGGCATTACGGCTGCAACGCCTGCCACACCATCCCCGGCATCCAGGGCGCGCACGGCGCCGCGGGCCCGCCGCTGGGAGGCATGGTGGGCCGCATGTACATCGCCGGCGTCCTCACCAACACGCCCGAGCACATGGTCAGGTGGATCCAGGACCCGCCTGGCATCGACCCCAAGACGGCCATGCCCAACCTCGGCGTCACCGAAGAAGAAGCCCGCGACATCGCCGCCTACCTCTACGCCCTGAAATAGCTAATCGACGCGATCTCCCCCCTCTCCCAGCGGTTTGGGAGAGGGGGGCCGGGGGGGTGAGGGCTTGAGTGAGGGCTGGCGCGCCATCCGCAGCTCAGGCACCCCCACAACCTCGAACGTCGCCGACGCCACCTCGATGCCCGCGGCGTCGAAGCCGTCCAGGATGTCGCGGGCGATGGCATCCTTGAGCGCGCGAACGCCGTGGTCGGGCGCCAGGAAGCGCACCGTGATCTCCAGCCAGTTGTCCGTCAGGCGCAACGTGGTGCGCGGCTCCGGGTCCGCCGCCTCGATGCGGTAGTGCCGCTGGAGCCGGGCGAGCGCGGCGCTCCCCCGCTCGGTGACCTCCACCGTGTGGCGCTGGGCGGCTTCCAGGATGATCGCTTCGGCGCGCGCCCTGTCGTCCTGGTAGCGCACGGGGATGCGCATCTCCTCCCAGATGAAGGGAAACTCGCGCGTGTAGTTGTAGACGGGCTCGTCGAAGATCTTGTCGTTGGTCACCGTGACGATGCGCCCCGTGTACTGCCGCGCCCCCACCCAGACCCCGGGCTCCGCCTCCTGCACCGGGGGCGGCTGCCCCATCTCGATGATCTTGGTGCGCGTGAAGCCCAGCGCGATCACGTCGCCGCGCACACCGCCCATCACGATGCGGTCGCCCACGTTGAAGATGCGCCCGCTCAGGATCACGAAGTACCCCGCGACCGCCGTGATCACCCGCTGCAGCGCCACCGCCAGCCCCGCCGTCAGCAGCCCCGCCGGCATGGCGAGGCCCTTCGGATCGTCGAACCAGATGGACACCAGGACGAGGATGACGACGATGGTGGTGCCGATGCTCACCGCGTGGTCGGACCAGAACCTGGCCCGCACGTCGTGGTGCCTGCGCTGCGACGCGCGGATCAGGGCCTTCAACCCCCGCCCCACCGCCCACACCAGCACGAGCACCGCCACCGACATCAGCAGCTTGCGGCCGGTGGCCGCGTTCATCCCGATCAGCCGCACCCCGAACAGCTCGACGGTACGCTGAGGCCCCACGAGTTGGACGATGGACTGCATGGGCGCTCCCGGTTGAGGGCTCTCGCGGCCGGGACCGCAACATGCGCTCCAGCGGCTGGCCGCGCTCTTGCGACCCGGGCGCACGTCCGCCCATCACCACGCCGCGAGAGAGCGCCATGATCTGCATCCTGCACGGGTACCTGCTGGAAGGCTCCGGAAGCAACCTGTGGACGCGCTCCGTCGTGGAGTCGCTCTGCCGCCAGGGGGAGACGGTCCACCTGATCGCGCAGGAGAACCATCCCGAGCGCTACCCCTTCATCGCCGAAGCGCGCCACTACCACCCCGACGGCACCGTCGAGACCTTTTACCGGCGAGAAGACGGCGAGCACCCCGGCTGCTGCATCCTCCACAAGCCGGTGCTGGGCGACACGCTGCCCGTGTACGTGTGGGACAAGTACGAGGAGTTCACCAACGTCGTCCCCATGGTGGACCTGGACGACGCGGCGATCGAGTCGTACATGGAGCGCAACGTCCGCGCGCTCACCCGCGTCGTGCGCGAGAACGGCATCACGGCCATGCACGCCAACCACGCGGTGCTCATGTCCGTGGTGGCGCAGCGCGTGGGGGCCTCGGAAGGGATTCCCTTCTCCATCATGCCGCACGGCAGCGCGCTGGAGTACGCCGTCAAGCGCGACGAGCGCTTCCTGCGCCTGGCGACGGAGGCGTTCACGGCCGCGGGGCGCATCTTCGTGATCGGTTCCGAGATGCGGGGCCGGGTGACCACCGTCTTCACCAGCGTCCCCCGGCTGGACGAGAAGATGGTGGACCTGCACCTGGGCGTGGACACCAGCCAGTTCGAGCCCGTCGCGCGCGCGGAGCGTCCCCGCAAGGCCGCGCAGCTCCGCGAGTCGCTCGCCGGTCTCGACCGCGGCCGCACCCCCGCGCAGACGGACGCCATGCTCGCCGCCCTGCGCGATGACCTCACCGGCGCGGCGCTGGACGAGGCGCTGGCGGCGGGCCGCGGCTACGTCGCCAAGCTCCCCGACGCGGAGCTGGAGGCGAAGCTGGACGGCGTGGACTGGGAGCGCGAGCCCACGCTCCTCTACGTCGGGCGCCTGATCTCGGCCAAGGGGGTGCAGGAAGTCGTCGCCGCCCTCCCCCTGCTCCTGGAGCGCAACCCGGAGATGCGGCTAGTGGTGGTGGGCCACGGCCCCCTGCGCGAGCCGCTGGAGGCGATGCTCTGGGCGCTGGAGCACGGCGCGCGCGGCGTCTTCGCGGACATCATGGCGCGCGGCCGCGAGATGGAGGGCGACCCCGAGGGCGAGGGTGGCTCCACCGAGCTCACCAAGGTCGCGCGCTTCATGGACGCCCTGCGTGAGCGCGGCGAGCTGGACGCATACTTCGACGCCGGCCGGCGGCACGTGCGGCGCGACCGCGTGATCTTCACCGGCTACCTGACGCACGCCGAGCTTCGCTACCTCTTCCCCTGCTGCGACGCCGCCGTCTTCCCGTCGGTGGTCAAGGAAGCAGGCCCGCTCGTCTTCCTGGAGGCACTCGCCAGCGGCGCCTTCCCGCTGGGCACCTACTTCGGCGGGATGAAGGCCAGCATCGACTCGGTCGCCACCGTGCTCCCCCCCGAGGCCGCCGAGGCGATGAAGCTGGACCCCTCCCCCGAGCGCACCGTCGCCGACATCGTCCGCCACGTCCCCATCGCCCTGGAGATGGGCGAGCGCCACAAGGAAGCCCTCTTCCGCGTGGCCCGCGATCGGTACGACTGGTCGAGCGTGTCGCGGACGTTGTCGGAGGAGCTGGGGGGGCTGTGAGGCCCTCACCCCCAGCGTCGCTCCGCGACGCATCCCCCTCCCCCAAAACCGCCTGGGGGAGGGGGAGATCGCGTGCATCCGCATGCTGCCCGTAGGGGCGCGATTCATCGCGCCCGTGCCTGCATCGGCGCCGACCTACGCCTTTCGCGCACACCCCGGTAGGGGCGGACCTGCGTGTCCGCCCACCCTTGCCCCCGCCCCAATTCACGCCCCACGCACCGGAATCTCGTAGGGGCCGCCCCACGTGGCTGCCCGTGCCCGCCCCTGCCCCGCCCCCGTCGTCCCGGCGCGCCGATTGCCTGCGAATACACCTCCGGGCCGCCCGTCCGCCGGCGTGCGGCACCAACAACGCGGAGCGTCCCCGTGCCCGAGCCTGATCGCACGGAGAGGCGGAGGAGCGCGGGCATCTTCTCCGTATCTCCGTGCCAGTTCGTCACATCGCCCACCATGCCCACGATGCCGGAAGAACCGGGCGCCTTCCCCGGCCGCTTCCTGACGGCGCAGTGGCGCGACCTCGTGATGCTCAACTTCGAGGTCGATCCGGCCGCCCTGCGCCCGCTCGTCCCCGCCGGGACGGAGCTGGATGCGTGGGGCGGCACCACGTACGCCAGCATGGTGGGCTTCCTCTTCCTGGACACGCGGGTGCTCGGGGTGCCGATCCCCTTCCACCGCGACTTCGAGGAGGTGAACCTGCGCTTCTACGTGCGCCGCCGCGGGCCGGAAGGGTGGCGGCGCGGCGTGGTGTTCGTGCGCGAGATCGTGCCGCGCTGGGCCATCGCGACCGCGGCGCGCGTGATCTACAACGAGCAGTACGCCGCCATGCCCATGCGCCACCGCATCGCGCCGCTGGACGGCGGGCGGCACGTGGAGTACGGCTGGAGGCATCGCGGCCGCTGGTCCGCCCTGCGCGCCACCACGCAGGGCGAGCCGCAACCGCTCGTCCCCGGCTCGGAGGCGGAGTTCATCACCGAGCACTACTGGGGATACGCGGCTCAGCGCGGAGGCGGCACGGTGGAGTACCGCGTGGAGCACCCGTCGTGGCGCGTGTGGGAGGCGCGCACGCACCAGCTCGACGCAGACGTGGCCACGCTCTACGGCCCCGCCTTCGCCGAAGCGCTCACCGCCCCGCCCCGCTCCGCCTTCGTCGCCGAGGGGTCGCCGGTCGTGGTGCGGCGCGGCATGCGCGTGTAAATTTCCGCCATGAACCCGCCACAACCTGAAGAGCGCGTCGTCCTGGTGGACGAGAGCGACGCCGAAGTCGGCACGCTGGAGAAGCAGCGCGCGCACGTGGAGGGGCGGCTGCACCGCGCGCTCTCCGTGTTCGTCTTCAACCAGGACGGCAATGTGCTGCTCCAGCGCCGCGCATCCGCCAAGTACCACTCCGGCGGCCAGTGGACGAACACCTGCTGCAGCCATCCGCGCCCCGGCGAGCCCGTCGGCGCCGCCGCGCGCCGCCGCCTGCGCGAGGAGATGGGCTTCGAGTGCGATCTCCACCCCGCCTTCGCCTTCACCTACCGCGCGGAGGTGGGCGGTGGTCTGGTGGAGCACGAGCTCGACCACGTATTCGTGGGTCGCTGGGAGGGCGCCCCCGCCCCCGACCCCGCTGAGGTGGACGGCTGGCGCTGGGCCCCGCTCGAAGATCTCGCCCGCGACGCCGAGGCCCATCCCGACGCCTACACGCCCTGGATCCGCATGATCCTCGCGGACGCCCAGTGGCGCGCAGAGCTCGGGCGCGCGGTGGCCCCCTCCCCCCGGCCCCCTCCCCCGCCTGCGGGGGCGCAGGGCGGGTGAGGGGGAGAACACCGCGCCCGCTGCACAGATCTCGTAGGGGGGCGATTTATCGCGCCCGTGCCCGCGGCCGCTCCGACGCCTGTCTGGTCGCACCGGCACCCGTAGGGGCAGACCTGCGTGTCTGCCCTCCCTCTGCCCCACCTCGATCCGCGCCGCCGCATGACATCCTCCACCGAAACGCGCCGGGCCCGCGCATCGTAGGGCAACGGGCGCCGAGCGGGCCGAACGCGGTCCGCCGGACTCCCGAACCCACACCCCCGCGATGCTCCCGCGCGTCATCCTGCTGCTGATCGTCCTCTCCGTCATCGCGTGCGGCATCCGGCAGCTGTATCTCGCACTGTGGGACTTCCCCGCGCTTCGGCCGGACGAGCTGGAAGGCGCCGAACCCGAGCTGCCGCGCGACGACGAGGAGCTCGCGAGCGGCGCGTTCCTGCACCGCATCCTGACCGATGGGTTCTGCCACGAGCGCGAGGCGTGGGCGCTCGAGCAGGCGAGGCGGGTGGCGGACCGGCTTCAGGCGGAACGGCCGCCGGAGGAGCGGCTGCACGTGGAAGTGCTCTGGACGGCGGAGGTCAACGCGTTCACGGCGCGGGACGGTGGGTGTACCTCTCGCGGCGGCTGATGGAGCGGTGCATGTACGAAGACGCCGTCGCGATGATGGTGGCGCACGAGATCGCCCACCACGACTTGGGGCACCTGGACAGCGCATCCCCGCTGATGTGGATGGTGCGGCGGCGCCTGCACGGACCCGAGCACGAGGCGGAGGCGGACGCGCACGGATTCAACCTGTGCCTGGCGGCCGGCTACGATCCCTGGCGCGCCTTTCACCTCTTCGACGTGCTGGAGGCGCACGCACTCGACGTCGGTGCTCTATCCGCGGTATTCGGCCCGGAGAACGCCATCGCTGCCGCGCTCGCCGATGCGCCCGAGTGGAAGGTCGAGCTGCTCCGCTGGCTCCACGCGCGCCGCACAGGCTACCTCCCGCTGCGCGAGCGCAAGGCGGCGCTCGCGGACGCGTACGAGGCCGCCACCGCGGAGTGCGTCTAAAAGAAGCCTCACACAGAGAACGCAGAGGGAACTACAAGCTGCGGAGGACCTCTCCTGGTGTTCTCTCCGTGCCCTCTGTGGCTCTGTGTGAGGCCATCCGTTTCGGTGCCGGGCCGCGCGTGGTAGCTTGGGGAAACGGATGAACAGCCACCCCGCACAGCCGCACCATGCGAACGCTCCTCACACTTCTCCTTGTACTCTGCGCCGCACCGCTCGCCGCGCAGACACCCGCGCAGGCCGTGCTCATCCGCCCCGCGCGCGTGTGGGACGGAGTCGCCGCCGCGCCACACGAGGGATGGGTCGTGCTGGTGCGCGGCGCCCGCATCGAAGCCGCGGGGCCGGCCTCCGAAGTGCGCGCGCCGGCCGACGCGCGCGTGGTGGATCTCCCCGGCGCCACGCTGATGCCGGGGATGATCGAGGGGCACTCGCACCTCCTTCTCCACCCGTACAACGAGACGTCGTGGGACGACCAGGTGCTGCGCGAGTCGCAAGCGCTGCGCGTCGCCCGCGCCACCGTGCACGCACGCGCCACGCTGATGGCCGGCTTCACGACGACCCGCGACCTGGGGACGGAGGGCGCCGGCTGGGCGGACGTGGGGCTCCGCGACGCCATTGCGCAGGGGATCATCCCCGGGCCGCGGATGCAGGTGTCGACGCTCGCCATCGTGGCCAGCGGGAGCTACGGACCCAAGGGCGCCAGTGAGGTGAGCTTTCCGCAGGGCGCCGAAGAGGCGGACGGCACCGACGCGCTCCTCCGTGCGGTGCGCCGGCAGATCGGGCACGGCGCGGACTGGGTGAAGCTGTACGGCGACTACCGCTGGGGCCCGGACGAGCCGTCGCGCCCTGCCTTCACCGAGGCCGAGATCCGCCTGGCCGTCGAGGCCGCGCGCGACGCGGGGCGCCCCGTAGCGGTGCACGCCTCCACGCCAGAGGGGATGCGCCGCGCCGCCGCCGCCGGCGTAGCCACCATCGAGCACGGCGACAACGGCACCCTCGAAGTCTTTCAGCTGATGAAGGCGCGCGGTACGGCGCTCTGCCCCACCCTCGCGGCAGGTGACGCCATCCTCCAGTACCGCGGGTGGCGCAAAGGGGTGGATCCCGAGCCTGCGCGCATCCGGGACAAGCGCGCCTCCTTCCGCGCGGCCCTTCAGTCTGGTGTCACCATCTGCATGGGTGGCGACGTCGGCGTGTACACGCACGGCGACAACGCGCGCGAGCTGGAGCTGATGGTGGACTACGGGATGACGCCCGTGCAGGCGCTGATGGCCGCCACCTCCGTCAACGCGCGCCTCTTCGGCCTCGCGGACCGGCTGGGCACCGTGCGCGCCGGTCTCCTCGCCGACCTCGTGGCCGTCGATGGCGATCCCACGCGCGACATCCATGCGACGCGGGCCGTGCGGTGGGTGATGAAGAACGGCGTCGTGTTCCGCGGGCCCGGTTCCCCGGAGCGTCCCTGAACCGCGTCACACAGAGTTGATATGAGAAGGCCGACCCCCTGGCCGGTCGCGGCGTAGCATTAAACTTCTAATGCTCGCCAGGTAGGTGACCGTTACGGGCGCGAAGCCCATATGCCAGGAGGTCGGCCATGCTCGAGACCGCCGAGT
>DASVVI010000119.1:0-10174 GCA_036386635.1 Longimicrobium sp. | reverse complement strand
CCTGGTTTCGGGTGCGCTCCGGGAGTTCTTCGTCGGGTACAGCGGTGCGGGCGGGGACGCGTTCCTCTCCTCCTCCAGCAACCTGACGGACGAGCTCTACCACGGCGACACGTTCACCACCCGCCAGGCGGTGGACCAGCGCGAGATGCAGGCGCCGCTCGCGGGCAACACGTCGGACCCCGCGTACGTCTCGCTGCAGCGTGCCCGTGTGGCCGCGCGCCGCGCGGCCGCCACGGTGAACCGGGTCTTCCCGGACAGCGCGAACAGCTTCGCCCGCATGCGGGCGATCGAGGGGATGGCGTACGTCACCCTCGCCGAGGGCTGGTGCAGCAACCTGCCGTTCGGCAACGTGCCGGAGACGGGCCCGCTGGATCCCACGACGCTGTCGACGGGCCCCGGCATCAGCACGGCCGCGACGCTCGACTCGGCGATCGTGCGGTTCAACGAGGCGCTGGCGCGCAACCCGGGCGACAACCTCGCAAAGCTGGGCAAGGCGCGCGCGCTGCTCGGGCGCGGCGGCGACGCGAACATCGCGCTCGCGGCGGCGACTGTGGCAACGGTGCCGGACAACTACGTGTTCTTCATCGAGCACTCGGCCAACTCGGCCACGCAGCAGAACCCGATCGCCAACCTCCAGAACTTCGGCCGTTACGGCGTGTCGAACCTGGAAGGCGCGGACTCGAGCGGCGTCGCGATTCCGCCGCACAACTACTTCCTGCGGGTGCACAACCCGCCCACCACGACCACGGCCCCCCGTGACTCGGCGACTGCCCGGGTGACGGCTCCGAACGCGGAAGGGCTGAACTACCGTGGGGCGATGGACCCCCGCGTGTACTGGGCGTACAGTGGTGGCTCGTTCACCGCTTCGATCCCGAAGCACCTGGACCTGCGGTATGCGCAGTTCCCGGACGACGTGCCGCTGGCGTCGGGTGTGGAAGCTCGCCTGATCCAGGCCGAGGCGGCGCTTCGCACGGGCGACGTGGCGGGGTACCTTGGGTTCATGAACGGCATCCGCACGAACGCGATTGCCCGCATCGAGATCCTGTACCCGTCCACGAAGGCCAACGTGTCGGATGCGCGGCGCGCGATGTTCGCGTCTTCGCTTCCGGCGCTGACGGATCCGGGCGCGGGGGCGGCCACGCCCGCCGCGGCCCGCGACGCCCGCCTGCGTCTGCTGTTCCGCGAGCGTGCGTTCTGGATGTTCAACACCGGTCACCGCCAGGGCGACCTGCGCCGGATGATCCGCGACTACGGGTACACGCACACCCAGGTGTTCCCGAGCGGTCCGTACTACCGCGTGCCGGGTAGCTTCTACGGCGACGACGTCGCCTTCCCGCTCCCGCAGCGTGAGGAGAACAACCAGCAGTACGTTCCCTCCGCCTGCATCGTGGAACAGGCGTAAGCTCGCCTGGGTCGTGATGTAGGGAGGAGAAGGGAGGGCGCTGAAGCCGGCGCCCTCCCTTCTCCTTTTACGGTGCGGACGCTGCCCCTCTTTGCACCCGCCCCGTAAGGATGTATCGTGATGCGGAGTGCGGGGCCGCGGCCCCTGCGCCGTACACGCAGAGCCGGGGAAGCGCGATGGAGATCGGCGCCGCGCGCGCGATCGTGGGGCTGGGCGCCAACCTGGGGGACGCACCGGGGCAGCTGCGCGCCGCGGTGCTCAGCCTGGCGATGCACGCGCGGGTGGTGCGGGTCTCTTCGCTCTACCGCACCGAGCCCGTGGGCGGGCCGCCGCAGCCGGACTTCTCCAACGCCGTCTGCGTGCTGGAGGCCGGCGGCACCGCGCACGAGCTGCTCCGGCTGCTGCAGTGGGTGGAGCTGGAGATGGGCCGCGTGCGGGCCGAGCGGTACGGGCCGCGCACCATCGACCTGGACCTGCTCGACTTCGCGGGCGAGGTGCGGAACGATCCCGGGCTGGTGCTGCCGCACCCGGAGATCGAGCGGCGCGCCTTCGTGCTGGTGCCGCTGGCCGAAGCGGCCCCGGAGTGGCGCCACCCGGTGCTCCACCGCACCGCGCGGGAGCTCCTTGCCGCCCTCCCCGGAGCGCATTCCGTACGCCGGACCGGGCCCCTGCTCCCTGGCGGCCCGGGTGAATTGGACGGCTGAGCAATCGCGGCACGCCCGGCGCGCCGCCGCACCCGTCCATCCGCTGGATGGACACGCAGTGATTCCCCTCATACCCTGATGGAGGCCGAATGCGAGTTTTCGCCCTTTTCCTTGCCGTGACCACCGCCGCCGCCTGTGCGACGACCAGCGACCCCGGCACCACCACCTCCGTCGACCGGCGGACCACCAACGTCAGCTACGGCACCGGGATGGGGGGGGAGACCTCCATCAACCTGGAGACCTCCAACACCATCCAGAAGCGGAGCACCCAGGTGGCCGCGCCGGCGAAGACGCTGTGGGGGGTGCTCCCGGGCGCGTACCAGGACCTGGCGCTCGACCTGGCGGTGTACGACAGCACGCTGATGGTGATCGGCAACACGGGGCTGCAGGTGAACCGCGGCCGCCTGGGCGACGTCCGCGTGTCCCGCTACCTCAACTGCGGCACGGACCCCATGGGCTCGGCGCTCGCGGACCGCTACAACGTGCGGATCTCGGTGGTGTCGCGCGTGCGCGACGCGGGGGGCGGCGCCTCCGTGCTGGAGACCGAGGTCTCCGGCGACGCGGCCCAGCGTGCCGTCGCGGCCGTCGCGGTGAGCTGCGCCAGCACCGGCGTGCTGGAGGAGGCGGTCGCCAACGCGGCCAAGCTGCGCCTGGCCGGAGCGACCCCGCGCAGCTGACCTGCCGCGGCGCGAAGGTTGCGCGGTGGGGTGCCGGAAGAGGGGGTGCGCGGCGGACCGTTCCGCCGCGCGCCACGCTCCCTCCCGCACGGCATCGCGAACTCTCTGAAAGGCTTTCCGTTTGCTCCACCGCACCGCATCCGCAGAAGAGCTGACCGTTGGGGTTGAGGAGGAGTACCAGCTCGTCGATCCGGACTCGGGGGAGCTGAAGGCGCGCGCACGCTACGTCATCGCGGCGGACTGGACCGACGACGTAAAGCCGGAGATGCAGCAGCACACGGTGGAGGTGGAGACCCGCGTGTGCGAGGGCACCAGCTGCGTGCGCGACGATCTCGCGCGGCTCCGCTTTCAGGCGGCCGTGGCGGCGGAGGCGGCGGGGGTGAGGATCGCGGCGGCGGGGGTGCACCCGTTCAGCCCGGCCACCGGCTACGAGTTCACCGCCGCGACCGTGTACCAGGAGATCCGCTCGGAGTACCGGGCGCTGGCGGAGACGCAGGCGATCTTTGGGATGCACGTGCACGTGGGGGTGCCGCCGGAGGTGGACCGGGTGCGGGTGGCCAACGTGGCGCGCCTCTACCTTCCCTGCCTGCTGGCGCTCACGGCGAGCTCGCCCTTCCACGACGGGCACGACACGGGGTACGCCTCGTTTCGCGCACTGATCTGGCGCCGCTGGCCCCGCTCGGGTGCGCCGCCGCGGCTGGAGGGCGGCGAGGAGATGGACCTCCTCCTCCGCTGGATGACGGAGACGGCGTGCATCGACGCTCCCGGCCGTCTGTACTGGGACCTGCGCCCGCATCACAGGTACCCCACCGTCGAGTTCCGCGTGACCGACGTGACTCCGCGGCTGGACGACGCCGTGGCCGCCGCCGCGCTGGCACGGGCGATCGTGGCCGCGGTGGTGGACGGCACGCTGGTGGAGCCCTCGCTCCCGCCGCCGGTGGTGCAGGCGCTGCTGGGCGAGAACTCGTGGCGCGCCTCGCGCGACGGCACGAACGCCGAATTCGTGGACCTGTGGTCGCCGGCGCCGCGGGCGGAGAGTGCCCGCGCGGCGATCGAGCGCCTGGTGGAGCGCGTCTGGCCCCACGCCGAGCGGCTGGGCGACGCCGCCGAGCTGGAGCGCATCGCCGCCCTGCTGGACCGGGGCTCCGCCGCGCACACCATGCGCCGGGTCGCGGGGGAGAACGGGGGCGACCTCAAGGAACTGGTCCGGTGGATCGCGGACGAAACGGTGCTGGGGGTGGGGCTGGACCGCCGTACCCTGCAGCGAGCGGAGACTACCGGATGAGCATCAAGCAGAGAATCGCCGTTTCCTCCTCGGAGGGCTCCGCCCCCGGCTACGAGGTGCTGGTGGGGCCGGGGGTCTTTGGCTCCATCGGCACCATCCTCTCCAAGTTCTGCCCCGCCCCGCGCTACGCGGTGGTGACCGACGACCGGGTGGCGGAGCTGTACGCCGTGCGCCTTTCGCGGATGCTGCACGCCGCCGGCTACCGCGCGGACGTCTTCGCCTTCACTGCGGGCGAAGCGCGCAAGACGCGCGAGACGTGGGCCCTGGTGTGCGACGCCATGATGGAGGCCGGGCTGGGGCGCGATACGGCGGTGGTGGCCTTCGGCGGCGGGGTGCCGGGCGACCTGGGCGGCTTCGTGGCGGCCACCTACATGCGCGGCCTCCCCCTGGTGCAGCTCCCCACCTCGCTGCTGGCGATGATCGACTCGTCGGTAGGCGGCAAGACGGGGGTGGACACGCCTGCCGGCAAGAACATGGTGGGCGCCTTCCACCAGCCGCGCTGCGTGGTGATCGACCCCGACCTGCTGCGCACCCTTCCGCCCGAGCACCTGCGCGCGGGAATGGCCGAGGCGGTGAAGCACGGCGCCATCGCGGACCCGGAGTACCTGGACTGGATCGAGCAGTCCGCGCACCGGCTGCTGGCGGGGGACCCCGAGGCGCTCTGCCGGATGATCGTGCGCTCGGTGGAGATCAAGGCGGAGATCGTGAAGCGCGACGTGCGCGAGGCGGGCCCCCGCAAGCTCCTCAACTTCGGCCACACGCTGGGGCACGCGGTGGAGTCGCTCTCCGGCTACACGCTGCTCCACGGCGAGGCGGTGGCGATCGGGATGGTGGAGGAGGCGCGGCTGGGCGAGCGCATCGGCGTGACGGCGGCGGGCACCGCCGCGCGGCTGAGGCGCGTCCTCACCCGACTGGGCCTCCCCGCCTCCCTCCCGCTGGAGTACGCCGCGGCGGACGTGATCGGCTGGACGCGCGGCGACAAGAAGTCGCGCGACGGGCGCGTGGAGTACGCGCTGATCGAGGGCGTGGGCACCCCCGCCATGCGCGACGGCCGCTGGGGCGCCCCCGTCGCCGACGAGACCGTCGCCGCCGTGCTTGCGGGTGCCGGGCGCTCGTGAACCGCCGAACTGCAATCTCACGCGGAGACGCGGAGGCGCGGAAGAGCGGGCGGAGTTCTCTCCGTGTCTCCGCGCCTCCGCGTGAGCCCTGCGGTTTCTTCCAATGAGTGAAGAACGGAAGTCCGCGCCGCCGCGCAGATGGGCGCAGCACACGGTGCGCGAAGAGGAGGCGGGGCGCACGGTGCAGGAGATCCTGACCGGGACGCTGGGGATCTCGCGGCGGATGATCCAGCGGCTGACGCGGGCCAAGGGCGTCCTGGTGAACCGCAAGCCCGCGTACCTGGCACGGGAGGTGCGCGCCGGTGACGTGGTGGCGGCGAAGCTGGGGGAGCGGGAAGGCGCGGGCGTGGAAGCGGTGGAGATGGAGCTGGACGTGGTGCACGAGGACCGCGACGTGCTGGTGCTCAACAAGCCGCCCTTCCTCCTGGTGCACCCCACCTCGCCCGAGCACACGCGCACGCTGTCGCACGGCATCGCGCACCACTTCCTTACGCAGGAGATCGACGCGCGCGTGCGGCCGGTGCACCGCATCGACCGCGACACGTCGGGGCTCCTGCTGGTGGCCAAGAGCGCGTTCGCGCACCAGCACCTCGACCGCCAGTTGCGCGAGCGCACCCTGCGGCGCGAATATCTGGCGGTGGTGCGGGGGAGGGTGGCGGAGGAGGAGGGGACGATCGAGGCGCCGATCGGGCGTCACCCGCGCAACTCCAGCCTGCGCGCGGTGCGGCCCGGCGGCGAAGCGGCGCGGACGCGCTTCCGGGTGCGCGAGCGGTTCGCCGATGCGTCGCTGCTGGAGCTGGAGCTGGACACGGGGCGCACGCACCAGATCCGCGTGCACGTGGCGCACCTGGGCCACCCCGTGATCGGTGACCGCGCGTATGGCGGAGCCGCCCCGGCGCTGATCCGGCGGCAGGCGCTGCATGCATGGCGGCTCACCTGCGTCCACCCCGCCACCGGGGAGGCGCTGGCGTTCGAGGCCCCGCTCCCGCGGGACATGGCCTCGCTGCTGGAACGCCTGCGCGGGTGAAACGGCGCGCCCGCGCTCCCCGCGGGCTGTCGCGAGGAGGTGCCGATGACCCTGGACCTCGTTCGGCCGTCCGACCTTTCCACGCCGTGCCGGCGCGCCTTCCGGATTTGGGCCGCCCGATCTCCGCTGTGCCCGCCCCCTGGAGGACTCATGATTCGGAAACGGTTTCCGGTACTCGCCTTCGCGCTCCTGACGGTTCCCGCCGCTCTCCATGCGCAGAGCGTGAGCGGCCGCGTGGTGGACCGCGCCACGGACCGTCCGATCCCGGCCACCTCGGTCGTCGCCGAGAACGGGTCGGGCAGGGTGATCGGCCAGGTGCTCGCGGACTCGGCGGGGCGCTTCACCGTCGCGCTGCGGGGTGCGGGGAGGTACCGCCTGCGCGCGGACCGGATCGGGTACCAGCCGGTGACCAGCGCCGAGTTCGACGTGAGCTCCGCCGAGGCGCTCGCGGTGGACCTGCACCTCTCCGCCGGTGCCGTGGAGCTGGACCCCCTCACCATCACCAGCCGCGCCGCGCCGCCGCACGTTCCGGGGCTGGAGCGGGCCGGCTTCTACCAGCGGGAGCGCACCTCCCCGGGTGTCTTCATGCGCCGCGAAGAAGTCATCCGCAAAGGTGGCACCCGCATGTCCGAGCTGCTGACCCGCGTTCCGGGGGTGCGACGGGTGGTGGCGGGGGGAAGGGCAGGGGTGACCCTGGGGCGGCAGGGACCGGGCGGCCGCTCCTGCTCCCCCGCCGTCTTCCTGGACGGGCAGCCCATCGCCCGCCCGGAGGGGATCGACGAGATCATCGCGATCTCGGCCGTGGAGGCGGTGGAGGTGTACCGCGGTCCCAGCCAGACCCCGGCGCGCTTCGCCGGCCCCGAGGTCGGCTGCGGCGTCGTCGTGATCTGGACGCAGCAGCAGGTGTGAAGCCGGGTTGAAGATCGAAGGCGGGGCTCACAAAGGATGTGAGCCCCGCCTTTTTCAGTCATATGGTCAGCGGTTTCCAGAGGAAGTGGCGCGCGTGGCCGGCCGGGTAGTCGTCGAGCCGCCCGAACTCCTGGAAGCCGAGGCGGCGGTAAAAGGCGGGGGCCTGGAAGCTGAAGGTATCGAGCCAGATGGCGTCGCAGCCGCGCGACCGCGCCTCGTCCTCCGCCTCGCGCAGGAGCCGCTCGCCGTAGCCGCCGCCGCGGTGCTCTTCGGCCACCCACAGGTAGCGCACGAAGAGCCACCCGAAGTACACGTCGCCCGCCAGCCCGCCCCGCACCTCGCCCCCGTCGTCGCGCAGCAGGACGTGGATCTGCGAATACCCCGGATCGCCCACCCGCGCCTCGTTGTGCGCCCGCAGCCCCTCGAACACCGTGCTGAGCTCGGCGTCGCTGGCGGGCTCGCGTGAGATGGTGAGGTCGGGCATGGGTGGCTCTGGGAGCAAGTGAACTCGCTGCAACAACAGCACGACTTCGCGGACCGGACCCCCCACCTTTTGTCATCCTGAGGGAGCCGCCCGCACCAATCCCGGCGTCGCACGCGATACTCTCTGCGGCGACCGAAGGATCTAGCCGGCGGGGCAGGAGGACCGCGGTCAACAGCGAGCCCCTCGATACGCGCAGTAGATCCTTCGCTCCGCGCCAGAGGGTTGGAGACGGGGAAAGGATGGAGAGGCGCGTCGCTCAGGATGACAGGAAGCTCGAGACGGCTTCAGCCGTCTTCGCGTGGTTCCAGCCGGGGGCTTTAGCCCCCGGCGCTCACCCCCCCTGCGCCAGCATCTCCTTCATCCGCGCAAAGAAGTTCTCCTTCATCTCCTTGGCCTCCTCGGGGGCCAGGGAGGTGCGCGTCTGGCCGGAGCGGTGCTCGATGAGATCCACGGGGATCTCCTTGAGGAAACGCGAGGGCTGGCGGGGGATGGAGCCGCCGCGCTGCTGGCGGGTGGCGCAGCCGGAAAGGGTCAGGCGGTGCCGCGCGCGGGTGATCCCCACGTAGAAGAGGCGCCGTTCCTCGGCGATGGGGTCGATCCCGTTCTCCTCCGTCTCCTCCGTCACGGCCTGCACGCTGCGCGAGTGCGGGAGGATCTCCTCCTCCAGGCCGATGATGAAGACGTGGGTGAACTCCAGCCCCTTGGCCGCGTGCATGGACATCAGCGTGACGCGGTCCGGCTCGTCCTCATCCTTGTCCTTTTTGTCGTCGTCCTCGCTGAGCGAGATGCGCTCCAGGAAGTCGCGCAGGGCGGGTGGGTTCCAGTCGTCCTCCTCGTCGGGGAGGGGCTGCGCGGTCCAGGTGCGCTCCTCGTAGGTGCCGATGGAGGCGATGAAGTCGCGCAGGATCTCCACCCGTACCTCGGCGGCGCGCTCGCTCTTGGCGTTGTCGGCGCGCACGGCTTCTTCCAGGCGCAGGCGCTTGACGGCGTCGCGGGCGAAGCCGCAGAGGGTGCGCTCCTCCACCTGGCCGGCGGCGATGGCGGCCTCGGTGGCGCGGTACTCCACCTGCAGCTCCTCGATCGTCTCCACGAAGTGCTTCACCGGCTCGCGCTGCGCCCGGCTCACCGCCGCCACCTCGTCCACGTGCCGCATCGTCTCCCACAGCGAGCGGCGGGCGTCGCGGGCGTCCTCCACCAGCTTCATCAGCGTGGTGCGCCCCACGCCGCGGGTGGGGTAGTTGATGATGCGGCGGAGCGAGACCTCATCGGCCGGGTTGATGATGACGCGCAGGTACGCCACCGCGTCCGCCACCTCCTTGCGGTCGAAGTAGCTCTGCCCGCCGATGACGCGGTAGGGGATGTTGGCCACGCGCAGCGCTTCCTCCACCGGCTTGGCCTGCAGGTTGGTGCGGTAGAGGACGGCGAAGTCGTTCCACTTGAGCTGCTCGTGCCAGCGGCGCACGCCGATCTCGCGCGCCACCATCTCGGCCTCCAGCTCCTCGGCGGTGCGCGCGGCCTCGGCGAACTCCCACAGGTCCACCTTGGGGCCGGGGCCGTTCCCCGTGCGCAGCGTCTTCGCCTTGCGCGTGGCGTTGTTGCGGATGACGCCGTTGGCCGCCTCCAGGATGCGCTGCGTGGAGCGGTAGTTCTCCTCCATGATGACGACTTTGCAGCCGGGGAACTGGCGCTCGAAGTCGAGGATGTTGCGCACGTCCGCACCGCGCCAGGCGTAGATGGACTGGTCGTCGTCGCCCACCACGCACAGGTTCTTGAGGGGGCCGGCGAGGAGGCGCGCCATCTCCAGCTGCGCGCCGTTGGTGTCCTGGTACTCGTCGATCATGATGTAGCGCCACCGCTTCCAGCACCGCTCGCGCACCTCCGCGTCGTCCTGCAGCAGCTTGACGGGGAGGAGGAGCAGGTCGTCGAAGTCGCAGGCGCCGGCGGCGCGCAGCGAGGCCTCGTAGCGGGGATAGACGGCGGCGGCGAGCACGGCGTGGTCGTCCGTGCGGTTCCCCTGCACCATCCCCTCGGACACCTCGCGGGCGGCGGTGGCGGGGTCGATCATGCGGTTCTTCCAGTCGCCGATCTGGAAGAGGATCTTCTTGGCGTCGTACACGTCCTCGCCGGCGGTGGCGACGACGTGAACCTCTTCGGCGATGATGCGCTTGACGATCTGCGCCTGGTCGCCGGTGGGGTAGATGGAGAAGTCCTTGGGGAGCCCGATGCGCGTGCCGTGCTCGCGCAGGAGCCGCGCGCCCAGCGAGTGGAAGGTGGAGAGGAGGACGCCCTTGGCTTCCTTGCCCACCAGCTTCGCCACGCGCTCCCGCATCTCCAGCGCGGCCTTGTTGGTGAAGGTCACGGCCAGGATGCTGCGCGGATCGACCCCCGTGCGCAGCAGGTGCGCGATGCGGAAGACCAGCGTGCGCGTCTTGCCCGAGCCGGCGCCGGCCAGGATCAGGACGGGTCCCTGCGTGGCCAGCGCGGCCTCGCGCTGCTCGGGGTTCAGGTCGCGCAGATAGTGCGGAACGTGCTGCAAACGGGGGCCCTGCGGTGCGGGAAACATTGCTC
>DASVVI010000118.1:0-12020 GCA_036386635.1 Longimicrobium sp. | reverse complement strand
GATCCCGCTGCCCACTCGCCAGGTTTTGTGAATCTGATAAACCAGCCGGTAGGTTCCAGGCAGTTCCGGGCCCCAAAAGTTCCGATATGCACCTGGGAGGCTGGAATTCGTCAGAGTCAGGGTATCTGTCCGCGAGCGACGGGGCGGAACCGCGCTCGGCCGGATCGCACCCAACGCGCAGATCGGCGCATAACCGGCCTTCCACTCCCTCCCGGCCCACCGCTCCGCGTGAAAAACCGGCAATTGGCTGCCGCACGTCGCCACCCACACCGTGTCCGATGACCTGTTCTCGTACACCGCCACGATGCGCACCTGCTCCGAATCCCTAGAACGAGCTACCGAGTAGGCGTTGCGATCGGTTCTGATCGGAGCGTCCCCCCCTCGCTGAGGCCCACCCGGCGCGGCTGGCGAGCACGAGAGCGCGACCAGTGAGATCCAGGCCGTCAGTTGTCCCGCGGCGCGACATGGGTCGCATTGCTGTCGCTCCGGCACACGCCTTCGACGCCCTACATTCAAATTGCCTCACATCATTACGGAATTCCCAGCTTATGGAAGAATACCTTGTTACGGATAGTTGCATCTTTCAATACTTTGTCCCACCCGAGCACCTCCATATATAAGTTCAGATTTTCGTGCCACCTGAAGTACCCGAGCCTGTCGGGCATTGGTTTAAAATCCTTCTCGTCTTCTAACCAAGCGCGGACTTTCGGCGTCAGGTCACAGACCACGTACCCGAAGAACGGTGTGTTCTCAGCGACGAGGATGTCCCGCCCGGCGGGGGTTCGGTACTTGCCAGCCTTAATCTGAACAACATACCGAATGATCTGCTGAATTGGGTCTTCCTTCGATGATGGGTCAACAAAGTCGTCGCGTTGCGGCTTCTTGAACTCGAAAACAGTGACTGGGTTGCTAGCTTCGTTCTTTCCTCGGAACACCATCCGCCTGTCGAAGGCCAGGAGATCCGGCCTGTCGCTATTTCCCGCCCCGAGCGGGATGTCAGAAGTCAGGTACTCAGTAAAATTCAACCCCTCGTTGATGATCCAAAGATTGTGTTCCTCAAACGTCGTATTCGCCGTGTCCCGCTTTGTTGGGAATATGACTTCATGCACCACTCGCTCTGACGAGTACTTCCCACTTGCGTCAACTCCTAGACTACGCTCAAAGATATCAAGGACGCTTTTCCGCAACGCTACATAGTGGACCAGTTCACTCCTGCTGCTCTCTGAAAGTTCACTAACGATCGCGGCGGCATTCTCAGCAAGCTGATCGGATGCACTCGTTTTGAGCAGTTTGCTGACCTTTTGCCTCGTATGAACCTCGCGGGCGTGTTTCTCCCGATGAAGATGCGCCTCTATCTCTTCCTCCGACGCGCCGTACGGGACAAGCGAAAGATCTGCCTCGCGCGCCGCTACTGCGTGCCAAGGCGCCTTGTCGCGCACGTATTCCCATATCCGCGCTTCCTTTCGCTCTTGGCGGCTACTTACCTCGCCTTCTACGGCACCTCGCGCGAACTCTGCTGCGGCTGCCTCAATCTCCCGCTGAGATATTCCGAGAAGCAACTCAGAGTCCTTGTGAAACTCAAACCCACCCCTCTCAACTGACACGTTGTCATCCAAATACTCCCCGAAAACATAGACAGCCACGATGAAGTTTCGCGTTTGCACCACGCCATCGATGTGGATGTTTTCGTAAAACTCCTCAACAAACTCCGGTATATAATTGTGCAGGGACGTAGCCATTACCTCCCGCCTGTGCGCTACCAGACTGATCCTGCTTCGGCGCACCTTTGCCGAGTAGACCTTGAAAACTCTCGCAACGAAATGCTTTGCTCCGTCCGGCGCCGCGAATGAGAATTGCCCTCTAGCAGATACTTCTTCGACGATAAGCGAATCGCCGGGTTTGCCCACATACTCGTTCAGGAGAATCGATTCGGGCCCATCTTCCTCCTTAAGCACCACCGCGGGGCACCTGCGATCCTCATTGATGAAATACGGGAGCAATTTCTCCACCAGCGACCGTGCGATTATAGGGAGACCTTTGTCTGGAAAGCCCCGGTATAGCCCGATGAGCCGAACGGTGGAGCCAGTCTGTTGCTGCTTCGCAGATTCCAAGTGTTCGTCAACAATTAGTTCGGTTTTCTTCCCCATGCTGAACGAACGCAGCATGTGCTCTTGACCGGTGAAAAACACGCTTTCGATACGCACATCTTGGAAGTACTTCAGGCATGTGAACCGGCCGAAACCCTTTCCGCCCTCTTCGATCTTGTGGGATGTGTAGAGGGTGTTAAATGCATCCCGATTGTCCTCATTGAATCCAACGCCGTTGTCCTTAATCGTAAAGCCAGTCACATCCGAAATGGAACTATCAAGTTCACTTTGCAACGAGCGGTTAACGGTGACTTCAACAAGGCCATCCTCTACTTCGGCGCTGTCGATCGCCTGAATTCCGTTAACAATCACCTCCACCAGGGGAGTGTAGGGGTTGGTACCAGAGCGGATGTTGTCCACTGCGCGTTTGATATTGACGTTACTCATTGGCGCTCAATAACATGGGCCACGTTCCGTCAGAAGTCACGGGTGGAGGCGAGATGGTTAGCACGCCCGAAGATAATGCGATAGAAAAATGAAACAAGCCAGGTACTAAACGACGGTGGCCACCAACTTCCGACCACTTGGCACCCGTAGCCCTCTCCGGGGTCGAGCAATTCAACACGCCGCGTCAGAAAGGACGATAGGGGATACCTTGGGCTGGCGCTGTCGCTTACTGGCGGTGAGCACGGCTTGTTTGCTGCCGCGAGCGGGGGTCTCAGGCCGGCGCACGCGCTCCCGAAGCGCAGGAGCCCGCCGCGTACAGGTATCAGAAGCGCGAGCGAACGCGCTGGTGGGAGGTGCGTGATCCGACGGGCGAACTGGTGTGCCTCACAGTGTACCAGCGCGGGGCGAGGGAGGTGGTGCGGCGGCTAAGTACCTCAACACGTAATCAGTAACGCGAGAAGTTCGGCAGCCGCGGACACTCCCATCTGCGGCTGTCGAGTAGATGAGTACGCGATCGAACAGGAATCGCTAGCGGCACTGCCTAATGGGTTTCTCCTGCGCTGGGTCTGCGGCTGGTGTGCGTGCAGGTGACCGTAAAGGAGAAAGCGGGGTCGGGGCGCCAGTGTTCGGGTGCCCTCGCCAAATAACGGATACGATTGCCAAAACAAAACAAACTACTCCAAATCCGAAGAACAACGACTCGACTACCGCGAGTCCCTGGATGTTCATCCCTACGACGGGTCCTATGATGCTGTCGCTTCTTAGCCAGATGTTTGTCGCCTCCGTAGGCAGCATCTGCGCAATTTCCGGAAGCGACAAAACAAGCAACGCGGCCGCTCCGATCGAAACAACGAATGACGCGAGTGCTGCGGTAACGAAAACTCGGACCGGGACCGCGTGAGAATAAGACTCCTTGGTCACCCATCCGCCCAAGATTGCGATCGCGCCCGTCTCGATGGTGATCAGCCACTTGGCCCAGTCTCCTACCATTTTAAGCGCCTCGAGATCGTTCGCTTGTAAGTACATGGGAGCCTTGCTGACCAAGGGGATCGGGATAAGTGAATCGTAAGTAGGGCTTATGGCGATATACGCACAAGTCTTTCGTGCGCTCCATACCAGGGCTCAATCCGCACCAACCGCGTGCACGAACCGGGTGCAGTGACTTTGATGTCTTATAACAGATCAGCGCCCTTTTTCGGGTCTGGCGTTTCGCTGGCGCCAGTGGTCCCACGCCTCTACATTTCGCCGCGCGCAAACTCAGATTGGGTTGACTCCCGCGACCGGATAGCATAGCTTCAGCCCTCTCGAACGATCGTTCGAACGAGCGAGACGCCGGATCGAAACCTGCCTCTGGGCAGACCCATAGCCGCTGATCCAACGCGGTCGGCCACACAAAACCAAGCGAACGTCCCAACCCGCAGAGGGAGAGGATCGGATGGCCCGATACACTGACGAAGAGCTCAAGGAAAAGGTCCACAACGGCTTCATCGTCGAGTATCCCGACGAGATGACGGAGGGGTACCGGAACGCGCTGATCGTGCAGCTGCTGGTGCAGGCGGACACGGAGCTGATCTCCGCGCCGGCGTACTTCGGCGCGGCCAAGGATGCGCCGTCCACCAACACGATGGTGAGCGCCACGGCCATCATCCAGGACGAGCTGGCGCACGCCAACATCGCGTACCGCCTCCTCGAAGACCTGGGGATGGACAAGGAGCAGCTCGTGTACGGCCGGCAGGCGCACGAGTTCAAGCACCCGTACGGCTTCGACCACCCGCTGGAGAACTGGGCGGAGCTGGTGGTGGCCAACGGCCTCTACGACCGCGCCGGGATCACGCTGCTGGGCGACGTCTTCAAGAACACCTCGTACGGCCCCCTCAAGCGCGCGCTGGTCAAGGTGGACCAGGAGGAGACCTTCCACCTGCGCCACGGCGAGATGTGGATGAAGCGCCTTTCGGCCGCGGGCGGCGAGGCGAAGGAGTCGATCCAGCGCGCGGTCGACTGGATGTTCCCGATGGCGGTGGAGTGGTTCGGGCTTCCGGACGACATGAAGCGCCATTCGGGCCAGCTCGACTACAAGCTCAAGGGGATGACCAACGACGAGCTGCGGCAGACGTGGATGCAGTCCACCGTGCCGCTCTGCGAGTCGATCGGCATCAAGGTGCCGGCGCACTGGGACGAGGGGCGCGAGCGCTTCGTGCTGGACTACGCCTTCCCCTGCGAGTACGACGAGGACGAGAAGCGCTGGCTCATGGACGAGGGCGAGATCTCGTGGAGCCAGGTGTTCGAGCGGTGGAAGGGGCGCGGGCCCGCGAACAAGCGCTTCGTGGAGTCGATCCAGGAAGGGCGGGCGTTCCGGGGCATGCTGGAGGCGGCGTGAACGGAACTGCAGTGCGTGAGTGCGTTAGTGCGTCAGTGCGTTTGTACGGTGTCGGCGACGAGCCCAGCGCACTCACGCACTCACGCACTAACGCACTTTCGTCCTACCCGGTGCCGGCGGAGGAGCGCAACGGGCCGCTGTGGGATGCGCTGCGCGAGGTGATGGACCCGGAGATCCCCATCTCGCTCGTGGACCTGGGGCTGATCTACGACGTGCGGCGGGACGGGACGGCGGTGGAGGTGGACCTCACCTTCACGGCGACGGCCTGCCCGTGCATGGCGTTCATCCACTTCGACATCCAGGACCGCCTGCAGCGCGAGCCCGGCGTGGCCGAGGTGAAGGTCAACGAGGTGTGGACCCCCGCGTGGACCAAGGCCCGCATCTCGCCCGAGGGCCGGGAGATGCTGAAGACGATGGGCGTGTCGATGTAAAAACAGGTGCGTCAGTGCGTTAGTGCGTAAGTGCGCTGGATTCAAACGCACTCACGCACTAACGCACTCACGCACTTTTTCCTCCTCTGCCACCGCCATCATGAAAGAACCCGTATACGAAGTGTTCGCGCGCAAAGGCCGTGAAGAGCCGCTGCGGCACATCGGCTTCATCAACGCGACGGACGACGACCTGGCGCGCGTGTACGCCTGGAAGACGTACGACGAGCAGAACTGGGCGGAGATGTGCGTCATCCCGCGCAGCGCCATCATCCCGGTGGATCCGGGGGAGAGCCAGTTCGTGACGTCCAACGCTCCCGCCGCGGAGGATTCCATCGTCCACGCGCGCGCCACCGGGGCGTACGGCGGAAGCGACGTCGCCATCAAGGAGGACGCATGAGCATCGCAGAGGGCGCCGCGCGGGTGGAAAAGGCGGAGGAGCTGGGCGAGGGCGTCCGCGCCGCGCTCCGCGACCTGATCCTGACGCTGGCCGACTGCAAGCGCGTGCTGGGCCTCCGCTACTCGGACAAGATGCTCGGCGCGCCCACGCTGGAGGCGGGGATCGCCGCGTCGTCGATGGCGCAGGACGAGTGGGGGCACGGGCGCCTGACCTATGCCCTGCTCTCCGAGTTCGGCGACGACCCCAAGGGCGAGCTCGAGCACGGGCGCGCCGCCGCGGAGTACCGCAGCATGGGGCCGCTCGACCGCGGCTTCGGCTCATGGAGCGAGACGGTGGCCGCCGGGCTCCTGCTGGACACCGCGCTCACGGTGCAGTACGGCGCGCTGCTGGACAGCCGCTACGTGCCCGTGCACAACCGCGTGCAGAAGCTGCTGGACGAGGAGCGCTTCCACTTCCAGTACGCGGCCGGGTGGGCGCGGCGCATCGCCGGCGTGTCCGTGGTGCGCGGGGAGTTCGCCGCGGCGCTGGCCGGCTACCTCCCCGAAGCGCTCCGCTGGCTCGGGCGCGACGATGCGGAGTCCAGCCAGCTCCTGCTGTCCGAGGGAATCGTGTCGCAGGGGCCGTCCGCCCTCCGCGCCCGCTTCCTCCGCCGCGTGGGCCCGGTGCTCGCCGAAGCCGGACTGGCCGAGTCGCTGGGGATCACTCAGGCCGACGGCGGCGAATGGAGCTGCGACGCCACGCTGCATTGGGACGGCTGGAACGACGCCACGCGCCGCGCCAGCGGCGTGCTGGACGACGAGACTGCCGCGCGCGCCCGCGGCGACAAGAACCGCGCGATGCTCCTGGACTGACGTGGCCGAGCCGCACGCCGATCCCCACGCCGACGAGGTGGAGGAGAGCACCCTCCCCGACGCCGCGCCCTGCCCCTTTTGCGACGGGCGCGACACCCGGCTGATCAACCCGTTCGGCGGTCAGCTCTCCGTCGCGCAGTACTGGTGCAACCGCTGCCGCACGGGCTTCGAGTACATCAAGTGGGACGACTGAGGCCCTGCTAACAGTGGGGTGACAGTCTGATCGATGAGGGGGCGCCGCGGCTGGCGCCCCCTCATCGCGTAGCTACGCCGCGCTCGAATCGGCCATCTGCCTGCGCGTGGCTCGGAGCTCCGCCACGAGCCGCTCGACTCCATCCCTGGTGAGCACGTCGGAGACGGGGAAGCTCACCATCACCGACTTGGCGCCACGGGCGGGGGTAGGCAGCACGTCCAGCCGGGCGTACCGGCCGTGATCGCGGTCCGCATCGAAAAGGAAGAGGACCACCGGGCTCAGATTCCTTCGGGCGCGCCGCACGTCTCCCGCGGCGACGGGCCAGCGCAACTCCGGGATGGAGTCGATCCGCTCGGCCTTGCTGCGGAACGAGGAGAATCCCCTCACCCCGACCTGAAAGAAAAGGCCGTCGTCCGTGGCCACCACGAGGTCGTACTCCTGGCCGGGCGGATCCTTGAACACGGTCAGCTCTGGAACGCGTGCCAGCGCCAGCTCCGCCAGTATCCTGCTTCGCCACCCGACGTACTCCGGACCTCCCGGTGCAATTTCGAGAAACGCCTGCGGGTTAGACATCCTTGAACCTCGTGTGCCGAAGTGCACGCCTGCTGGTGTTACAACATCCTCAACTTCTGGGCAGATCCCACCGGCACTACGCCGCGCTCGAATCTGCCGTCTGCCTGCGCGATCCGCGGAGCTCGGCCACAAGACACCGCAGGTTCGATGGATCGACCGTGTTCGACAGGGGCAAGCTGATCGCGACCGACTTGGCTCCGTGTGCAGGGGCGGGAAGCACGTCCAGTCGGGCGAAGCGGCCGTGGCCACTGTCTGCGTCGAACAGGAGGAGGACAACGGGGGTCTTGCTCGCGCGAGCCTGCCGAACAACTTCGGTGGCGAGGCTCCAGCGTAGATCCGGGACGGTGTCGACGCGCTCGGCTCCCGCCAGCCTCGACGAGTACGCCTCCACCCGAATGCGGATGAACATCCCGTCTTTCGTGGCTACGGCGTAGTCGTACGCCTTCGTGTACATGTTCTCGAAGATCGTGAGTTCGAGCGTCGTCAACAGCGCCATCTTCGCGAGGGCAGCGCCGCGACGGTCGACCCATTCGGTCCCCGAGGACTTCAGGTGCAGAACCGCCTGTGCTTCAGACATCCCTGAACCTCGTGTTCCAGTGCGTGCGTCGGTTGGCCTTCCAGAATTCGGCGACTTCATCATACAACGCGAGCTTTACGGCTTCGCTGCCAAGCGGGAACGCGCGGGTGATGCTCGAGACCCGCGCCCGACGCGGGCGGTGTGCCGCCACGATGTACGTCGCACGCCGGTTCACATCCACCCCGACGAGATACGTCGGCACGGGAGCGGCAACCATCCGGTTGAACTGGTGCACGCCCACCGCTATCGGGATACGGTTCGAAGCGGGCGTGGCTCGGGTCGTTCCCTTCACCTGAACAAAGAAGACGCTGGGCGGTGCATCCTTAGGGCCGAGGCTCTCGACCAGGAAGTCGAACGTCGGATACTTGTCCCCAAGGGGCATTGTCCGAAAGAGCACGCGCTGCCCGTCCTGAACTGGCGTGGAGAAAGCGTTTTCCGTCGCGACCTCCGCGATGTGTCCAATGTCATCAGGCGTGAGCACCACGACGATCTCCCGGGAACGTTTCGGCGACAACGGAGCGCAAAAGCTGCACCGTTTTCGGAGGGCTGACAAGGGGTGCCGGGGGTGCTGGCAGAGATCGGTTCGGCAGGTGGCGGAGTAGGAGCCGTGGCCGTGACGATGGCGTCTACGTCAGCGCGCGTGGCGGTGATCGAGGCGGGGAAAGGGCGGGCAGACACGTGGGTCTGCCCCTACGGGTTTCGGTGCGACGGGGGGGCGAGGAGGGTGTAGCCGGGGTCAGGCCATCTCCTCCAGGGCGCGGCGGACGTAGACGGGGACCATGGCGTGGCGCCAGTCGGGGTCCACGATGAGATTTTCGAGGGGGTGGCACTGCTTGAAGGCGAGCTGGGCAGCGGCGTCCACCACTTCGCGGAGCGGGGCGCCGGCGAGCTTGTCCAGGCCCGAGACCACGCGCGGCTTCGCGCCGAGCGCGGAAACGACCAGCGACAGCGATTCGACGCGGCTGTCGGGCGTGAGGCGCGCGGCGGCGGCGATGGAGAGGAGCGGGTAGTCGACCGAGTTGCGCTGGCGCACCTTGCGGTAGGCGGTGCGCAGGCCGGGCGCGGGCAGGGGGATGCGGATGCGGTGGATGAGCTCGTCGCGGCGGCGCAGCGTGTTCGACTTGCCGTCGGCGATGAAGAAGTCGTTTACGGAAAGCGTGCGCGCGCCGTCGGCGGAGGCGAGGTCGAGGGAGGCGCCGAGCGTCATCAGCACGGGTGGGGTGTCGGCGGAGTGGGCGGCGACGCACTTCTTGCCGACCTTGGTGACGTGGCAGACGTCGCCATCCTTTTTGAGGCAGAAGCCCAGTGCCTCGCGCCAGAAGTACGACTGGTTGTAGTAGGTGCAGCGCGTGTCCAGGCAGAGGTTGCCGCCCATCGTGCCGGAGTTGCGGATCTGCGGGGCCGCCACCTTGCCGGCGGCTTCGGCCAGCGAGGAGAAGTGGCGGCGCACCAGCGGGTTGCGCGACACCTCGGTGAGCGTGGCGCCGGCGCCGATCACCAGCTCCCGCGCATCGGGCGAGTCGTCAGGCACCGCGTTCCCCGCGCCGTCCGCCAAACCGATGCCGCGCAGCTCCGCGATCCCCTTGAGCGCGACCAGGTGGCGCGGGGTGAAGAGGCGGTGCTTCATGTTCGGCATCAGGTCCGTGCCGCCCGCGATGGCGAGCGCGTCCTCGTGCCCGCGCAGCAGCGCGAGGGCGTCGGCGAGGCGCTCGGGACGGTGGTAGCGGTACTCGTGAAGACGCAGCATGGGTCAGCCGTGAGGATGCGGAAAGCGCGCAACTGCCCGCGCAACATAGCGAAACGGCCCGCGACCCGGAAAGGGCGCGGGCCGTCGTGGCTTCCCGTGGATCAGGCCTGCGACGGGAAGTCTACCGGCACGCGCAGGCGGAAGACGGCGCCCGCCGCGGCTTCGCCATCCTCAACGTCGAGGGTGCCGTGGAGGCGGCGGGCGAGCTGGCGGGCGACCGTGAGACCCAAACCTGTGCCGCGGGTGGCGGAATCGGTGCGGGATGGGTCGCAAAGCTGTTCGAACGGTTGGAAGATCCGTTCGCGGTCATCGGCCGGGATGCCGGGGCCGGTGTCGGCTACGCGGAACTCCAGGGTGCCGGGATCGCTCACCGTGCGCGCCTCCACGCGGACGCTGCCGCGCGGGGTGAACTTGAGGGCGTTCCCCACCACCGCCTGGAGCACCTGGCGGAGGCGCTCCGGATCGCTCTCCACCCTCGGGAGGCTCTCGGGGGCGGCGACGGTGAAGGAGAGGCCCTTCGCCTCGGCTTGCACGCGGAGCGGCTCCATGGCGGCGTGCAGGAAGTCCGCGGGGGCGAGCCGCACCGGCACCACGCGCAGGCGGTCGATCTCGGTGGTGGAGAGGAGGAGGACGTCGTCTACGAGGCGCGACAGGTGCTCGGCGCACATGCTGGAGCGCTCGGCGGCGCGCTGTGCTTCGCGCGGCAGAGGGCCAAAGGTGGCGGTAGCCAGGAGGTGCGAGTAGCCGACGATGGCGTGCAGCGGCGTGCGCAGCTCGTGGCTCGCCGCGGCGAAGAAGCGGGCGCGGGCACGGCTCGTCTCCTCGGCCTCGGCGGCGTAGCGGGCCAGCTCCCGGTCGCGCTCGACGCGCGCGGTCACGTCCTCGAACAGGATGGAGGCGCCGCCGTCCGCCAGCGGGCGCGTCGACACGTCGAAGAAGCGGCCGCGGAACGGCTCCGCCTCCACCTCGATGGCGTGGAGCCGGTGCGGCTTCCCGCTGGCGAGGGCGGCGCGCAGTGTGGCGCGCAGGAGGGCGGGATCGTCCGGAAGCAGCGCCCATATCTCGGCGCCGGGGACGGCGTCGCGGCGGGCGCCGAGGACGCCGCGGGCGGCGCGGTTGGCATACGTGATACGCCCCGCCGCATCCACCGCCACGCACCCGTGCCGGAGCGACTCCAGCAGCCCGCGCGAGCGCCCCGCATCCGGCTCCGGAGCGCGCAGCTGCAGCGCGATGCCGTCGTCGGCGGGCGTGGCGATCACGCAGAACGGGTGCGACGCGCCTGGGAAGATCTCCTCACCCGGCACGCGGACTGGTCCGTCCGCGTCGCGAGCCCGCGACAGGCGCTCGCGCACGGAAGCCTCATCCGCGGCCAGAAAGGCATCGGATACGTGGAGGCCGAGCAGCTCCTCGCGGGGCATGCCCAGCATCCGCTCGGCGGCGGCGTTACAGTAGGTGAGGCGCCACTCCGGCCCCATCATGCAGAAGCCGTCCGAAAGGGCTTCGAGGGCCGGGATGCGCTCGGGTACGACAGAGACGGTCACACGATACTCCAGATGCTGCTCCTGCGCGGGCCGGAACGCCCGCCGCGCTCTACTGTATGGTTGGACCCCCGGGGGGAGGCATCTGTTCCCAGCGCGGTCTGGGACAATTGTGGGGAATGGGGAAGTGGGGAATGGGGAATGGGGGGAACGGCAGCCGAGGCCGCCGCCGTTCCCCTGATCCCTAGTCCCTAGTCCCTCACTTCGCCTGCGCTGCCATCCGGTCGCGCGCGGTGCGGCGGTTGGTGGGGATGCTCCAGAAGATCACGTCTTCCCACCACTCCGGGCCGCGGAACTTGACGTTGGAGAAGCGCGCGCTGACGCCGTAGAACTCCGGGTCCAGGAAGATGGGCGCGTAGACGGCGTCGTCGATCGCCGTCTGCTCCAGGGTGCGCCACATGGCGCGGGCGCGGGTCGTGTCCGCCTCCACGAGGAGGGAGTCGATCAGGGCGTCGACCCTGGGGTTCTTGTAGCCGGCGAAGTTTGCGCCGCCCGGCGGGATGGAGCGCGAGTGCCAGATGGCTTCGGCGTTGGGCGCCATCACGCCCGGGCCCCATCCCCAGCCCCAGAACGAGCCGGTGAACTGGCGCGCGCGGAGACGCGAGACCCAGGTGGTGCTCTCCATCGGCTTGAGCACGATGTTGATGCCGGCCTGCTTGGCCTGGCTCTGCATACCCACCAGCATGTCCGGGCGAATGGGGTCGCTGGAGCTGAACTCGATCTCCAGGTTCAGCGGCCGGCCACCCTTGTCGCGCACCCCGTCGCCGTTGCTGTCACGCCAGCCGGCAGCGTCCAGGAGGCG
>DASVVI010000117.1:0-7416 GCA_036386635.1 Longimicrobium sp. | reverse complement strand
CACGGCCGGTTTGCGCCGCGGTGCCTCCAGCGGCAGCTCCGGCTCGTTGCGCGCCATCAAGCCGCGCGCCGCCAGCCGTAGCGCCGATGCGATGCCGGAGGGGATCAACTGATCCCCGCCGGGCTTCCAATCACCTGCACCGCCACCGTCCTCTCGCGCGGGCCGTCCCACTCGCACAGGTAGATGCCCTGCCAGCGGCCGAGGAGTGGGCGCCGTCGTGGACGATGAGGGTCAGCGACGGGCCAAAGAGGGAGGTCTTCACGTGGCTGTCGCTGTTCCCCTCCGCGTGCCGGTAGTACCGCTCGGTGGCGGGGACGATCTCGTCCATCTTGCGCAGGACGTCGTGCACCACGTCCGGGTCGGCGTTCTCGTTGACGGTGAGGGCGGCGGTCGTGTGGAGGCTCTGCACGACGACGATCCCCGCGCGCACGCCGGTTCGGCGAACGGCTGCTTCCACCTGCGCGGTGATCTCGACCAGCGCGTTGCGCTCGCCGGTGCGGACGCGGATCTCTTCCATTTGCTTCACGGGGATGCGAAGGGGGGGCCTACTCCGGCCACGCCTCGGGGTCGTCGAGCACCTTGTACCCGCCGCGCTTCCAGGCCTGGTCGATGGGCTCGGCGAACCAGACGGGCTGCCCGGCTGAGGTGACGTATCCCAGCAGGTCGTTGGCCGGCGTCACGATGAACCCGACCGCTGCGCCGTCCGCGAGGCTCAGGAACAATTCCCGGGGCACCGCGAAGTCCATCTGCCGCGCCGGCTCGGCCCGCACGGGCTGGGCATCCGGCCCAAGGACGACCCGGGTGTCGATGCGGGCGTCCACCATCCACTTGGCGAAATGGGCGAGCGGCACGCGGTTCTCCGCGTCGGCGGGGCCTTCGTTGGCGTCCCAGACCTTCCTCCACATGCGCCGCCCCACGATCCGGCCCACGAAAACCAGGGGGTCCCCAGTCGTGGTCGGGCGGATGACGACGCCGTAGAACAGGCCCGCGAGAAGGCCCAGCGCCACGCCGATGGGGGGCGCGAATGGGAGCGTCACCAGCGCGGCGCCCCCGATTACCGCGCCGGTGCGGCGAAGGCTGGGGAGCGCCGCCCGCGTCCGCGCCCGCGCCTCGCCGGCGATGGCGCTCCAGTCGGCATCGATGGGTTGCAGCCGGTCGTGTGGATCCATTTGCAGGCTCCTGAGGCACGAGGACGCCGAAAGCGGCCAATGGGTGTGCCGCCGGTCAGTTCATCATGGGATCGCTGGCCGTGGCCTGCACCAGGAAGGGTGTGTCGTACGGTTCCGCGCCGCCGATGCTCACGGAGAAGCGGTACATCCCCTCGGCGGGAAACTGCACGCCAACCATCGAAAAGACCTGGTTGGCGGTGGCGAACTCGCCCGGCGGGACTGCGGGGGCCATGATCTCGCCGACCGCCTCGAACATCGCGGTGCCGTCCTGGTCCAGCAGCCGCACCTCGACGGGGAAGGTGCGCCCCGCGTCGCCGAACTCCATCTGCACGCGGAAGGCGAAGACCATCCGCGGGTGGACGACCGGGAAGTTCGCGGCGTTGATGCGGTCGAAGATGCCCAGCACGTTCAGCTTTCCTTCCTGCGACACGTTGGCTTCATCCGCCAGGAAGGCGAGAGAGATGTTCATCGGGTCCCTTCCGGCCGCGCCGGGCATGGAGTGTCTTTTCCGTGGATCCAGAGCGAGGCCACCTTCACCTCGTCGCGCAGCGAGTCGGGCTGCGCGACGGCGCCGACGGTGTCCGCAGGGGCGAGGCCGAAGCTGACCCCCGGCGCGTTGGGCGACCAGAGCGCCAGGCGCCCTTCGCCCAACATTGCACAGAGCCGGCCGTAGCGGCTGCGCAGGTCGCCCAGCGTGGAGCCGATCCCCACGCCCACCGCCGTCCGCACCTCGGGCGAGACCGCCACGATGCGCACCACGCTGTCCCCCGCGAGCTGCGCCACCACCGCGCGGCCGGCCAGCGAGACGAGGAGCCCCTTCTCCGCCGTCCCCTCGGTCTGCCAGGCAGTGTCGCGTGCCTCCGGGCAGGCGGCGCGGAGGGCGGCGCCCGTCATCCCCAGCCGCACCGGGCCGATGCCGTAGCGCTGCGCCGGCGACGATCCCGCCGTCGCGCATCCGCCCGCAGCCCGCTCGGAACCGGGACGGATGCGGATGGTGTCCTGCCGCGGAGGGGCCAGCGGCGCCCCCGTGCGCGAAAGGAGCGCCACGCGCACCGGAAAGACCGGCGTCGTCGCCGCGGCACCCACGGGAGCGGGCGGCGTGCGGACGGCCTGGCGCACCTCCACCGCGGCCCCCTGCGCCACCATCCCCAGCTCCCAGGTGACGCGCGTCTCGCCGCCGGCGGTGTCGATGGCGGGAGCGCCCGGCGTGCCTGCCGGCGCCGCGACAGCACCCATCGCCCCCTGCATCACCAGCTGGATGCGTGCGCCCTCCAACGCCGTGGCGGTGCGGTTGGCGAGGGCGACGACGATCGTGTCCTCCTGGTTCCACCCCATCGGCTCGGGCACGGCGAGCGTGACCACGGCCCCGGGCGCGCTCGTCGTGTCCACCACCGTCTGCACCTCGGGCGGGTCCGTGCGGTCGCCGCGGCACGCCGCCAGGGCCAGCGCCATCGCCATCATCGACCCGATTGCCCTGCCCGTACGTCGCCTCATCCGGTCTCGCGCGTGTGGGAAAGATGCGCCGCCCGCGGACGCGGTTTTGCGTGGCGGCGGCCCGGCTCTATTTTGTCGTGCGCGCCGCTCCGGCGCGAGGGCGGCGCGTTCACCACTGCCACACCGGTACGATGGCCCAGGTCAACCAGGACAACCCCACGCTCAACCGCGCGGCGCGCACCGGCAGCCGCACCGAGGACGAGCGGCTGCTGGAATCGCCCGCGCAGGCCCCGGCCCGGGCGGGCGACTTCGTGCACACGGACCCGTGGCGCGTGTTCCGCATCATGGGCGAGTTCGTGGAGGGGTTCGACGCGCTGGCCAACCTGGGCCCCGCCGTCACCATCTTCGGCAGCGCGCGGGTGAAGCCGGACCACGAGCAGTACGCCCTGGCCCGCGAGACGGCGCGGCTGCTGGGAGAGGCGAGCTTCACCATCATCACCGGCGGCGGGCCGGGGATCATGGAGGCGGCCAACGCCGGGGCTCGCGACGCAAAGGTGATGTCGGTGGGGTGCAACATCGAGCTCCCCTTCGAGCAGCACGTGAACCCGTACGTGGACGTCGCCATCAACTTCCGCTACTTCTTCGTCCGCAAGACGATGTTCGTCAAGTACGCGGAGGCGTTCGTCATCTTCCCCGGCGGCTTCGGCACGCTGGACGAGCTGTTCGAAGCCCTGACGCTGATCCAGACCCGCAAAGTCCGCGACTTCCCCGTCATCCTCTTCGGCCGCGCCTACTGGCAGGGCCTTCTCGACTGGATCCAGGGCACCCTGCTGGCTGAAGGAAAGATCTCGCCCGACGACCTCAAGCTGATGGTCGTCACCGACTCGCCCGAAGAGGTCGCGCGGATCATCGTCGACTGCCACAAACGCAACTGCGCGGTCGCGGAGGAGAAGAGCGTGCGGAAGGAGGTTGGGACGAAGGGGGAGGGCGCGACACCGGCGAGCTCGAAGAAGCACGACGGGGAATAAAGAAGTGCTAAGTGCTAAGTGCTGAGTGCTAAGTGCGGGGTGCGGAGCGCTTGGGAGGGGCATGAGTGCGTTCGAGGGAGGTCCGAAGGGCGGCGAGCATCCGGTCTACCTCGATGCAGCGGGTGTTCAGCGACAGATGATCCGCATCGGTGAGGTATTCGAGATCCCGAGCGAGGTAGAGCTGGCTCTGCACCTCGGCGAGAGAGCCCCGGGCGATCGTGACGAAACGGCGGACTTCGGGTCGGCTGTAGCGCCCGAATCCCTCAGCGATGTTCGACATCACGGACACGGCCGCGCGCCTGACCTGATCGCGTAGCCCGAAGTCACGCGAAAACCTGCCGGTCCCGGTGATCTGGTATACGGCAACTGCCAGGCTTCGCGATTTCTGCCACACCAGAAGATCTTCAAAACGGTTGATCTTCATTATTTCCTTACGTGAGGGCTCGAAATGCGCTCTCCTCAAGATGTACGATCTATCCTGCGGGCACCAGGCCCCAGGACTTAGCACTTAGCACTTAGGACTAAAGGACATGTCGAAGAGCAAGTTCTTGAGCGGCAAGCGCATCGAGCCCACGCGGATCGGGCCGGGTATGAGCGTCTCCGAGCTGGTGGACGGGACGTTCCAGGCGTACAACGCGGCGCGGCTTCGGGAGGGGTGCCACCTCCTCACGAAGAAGATGCTGGACGACGACGTCACCGTCGGGCTGACGATGACGGGAGCGTTGACGCCCGCGGGGCTCGGGATGAGCTCTGTCATCCCGCTGATCGAGGCCGGGTTCGTCGACTGGATCATCTCGACCGGCGCCAACCTATACCACGACACGCACTTCGGCATCGGGCTGGAGCTGCGGCAGGGGAGCGCGCAGATCTCCGACACGGTGCTGCGCGAGGAGGAGGTCGTACGCATCTACGACATCTTCTTCGACTACTCGGTGCTGCTGGACACGGACGCCTTCTTCCGCCAGATCATCACCGGCCCCGAGTTCCAGCGCCCCATGTCGTCGGCCGAGTTCCACTACCTGTGCGGCAAGTACGTCGCCGCGCGCGAGGAGGAGCTGGGGATCGGGCGCAAGTCGCTGCTGGCGGCGGCGTACGAGCACGCGGTGCCCATCTACACCTCGTCGCCCGGCGATTCGTCGATCGGGATGAACGTGGCGGCCAAGGCGCTGCAGGGGAACAAGCTGATGTTCGACGTCAACGCGGACGTCAACGAGACCGCGTCCATCGTCCTGGATGCCAAGCGGGGCGGCGGCAAGTCGGCGATCTGGATCCTGGGTGGCGGGAGCCCCAAGAATTTCGCGCTGCAGACGGAGCCGCAGATCCAGGAGGTGATGGGGATCGATGAGCGCGGCCACGACTATTTCCTCCAGATCACCGACGCGCGCCCCGACACCGGCGGCCTCAGCGGCGCGACCCCCGCCGAGGCCGTGTCGTGGGGGAAGATCGACCCCGACCGCCTTCCGGACGCCGTGGTGTGCTACATCGACTCGACGGTGGCGCTCCCCATCCTGGCCGCATACGCGCTCGACCAGCACGCGCCGCGCACCCCCAAGCGCCTCTTCGACCGCCGCGAGCAGATGATGCAGCGCATCCGCGACGAGTACCAGAAATCCTCGCGCAACGAGTCCGCGCAGGAGACCGCCCGCGGGCACGCCGTGCACGAGGGAAGCATGCTGGACCGGGACCGGTAGGCGAATCGAGACGGAGTGCCGCACTCCTGCATCGCCAGGCGTCACTCCTCTCAACCGCTCCCCTCACCGATGGCCACGCCATCTGAGCCACGGATGAGTTTCAACCGCGACGAGCCTTTCAACGACCTTCCCCCGCTCCCGCCCAATGCGGAGCTGGAAACCAGGGCCGTGCTCAAGCAGTTGATACGCTCGCGAACAGCGCTAGCTGATCTGAAAGGCGCTGGCTCACTGATCCCGAACCAGGCGATTCTGATCCAGACCCTCGGAGTGCAGGAAGCGCGGAGTTCCAGCGAGATCGAGAACGTAGTCACCACCAGCGACCAGCTTTATCGCGCCCTCGCTGACGCTCCGCGAGTTGCGGACGCCGCGACGAAAGAAGTGTTGTTCTACACGGACGCACTCTGGTTCGGCTTCCAGGCTGTCCGCGACCACGGGCGGCCACTCACCACCCGTTTGTTCGAGGAGATGGTGGGGATCATCAAACAGAGCGACGTTGGTGTAAGGCGTGTTCCCGGAACGAAGCTCGCCAATCCCGCGGGTGACGTCATTTACACGCCACCAGAGGGCGAATCACGCCTTCGGGATCTCCTGAAGAACCTCGAGGAGTTCCTTTACACGGAGGATGAACTGGACCCGCTCGTCCGGATGGCGGTAATGCACTACCAGTTTGAGGCAATCCATCCCTTTACGGATGGGAACGGCCGAACAGGGAGGATAGCGAACATATTGTTCCTTGTAGAACGTGGGCTGCTGGACACTCCGGTGCTCTACCTCTCCAGGTTCATTCTGGAGCGGAAGCGTGAGTACTATCAGGGCCTCCGTGACGTCACTGAGGCGGGCAGTTGGGAGCGGTGGATCCTGTACATGCTCGAAGCGGTGGAAAAAACGGCGCGACACACGGAAGGACGTATTCGCGCGATTCAATTCCTCATGGAACACTGGATAGAGCGCGTTCGCCGTGAGCGCCCGTCGGTGTATTCACGCGAGCTTCTGGAGATCGTCTTTCAGCGTCCATACGCCAAGATCCGTTTCGTTGAAGAAGCAGGGATTGCCACGCGGCAAACGGCATCCAAATACCTGCAGTCGCTCGTTGATCTTGGACTACTGCGGGCAGTTGCGAGCGGAAGAGAGGTGTACTTTTTGAACGACCCACTTCTGCACGTACTTGTTGAATAGGTTAATTTCTCGTCCAGAACTTAACACGTTTTTAGATCGTGTTAAGCAGATCACCATATTTTCCTTCTGCTTTTTCGGGTGGAGATTTGGCCCTCCACCAGCCCAGCGCACTCACGCACTCACGCACTTCTTCGCATGGCAACCGCAGAGCACGACCTCCTCATCCACACCCGGCGCGACCTCCACCGGCACCCGGAGCTCGGCTTCCAAGAGCATCGCACGGCGGGCATCGTGGCGGAGCGGCTACGCACCGCGGGCTACGAGGTGAAGACCGGCATCGCGGAAACGGGCGTGGTCGGCACGCTGCGCGGCGCGGGCGAGGGGCCCACGCTCCTGCTGCGCGCGGACATGGACGCGCTCCCCATTGAGGAGGAGTGCGCGCACGACTTCATCTCCACGCACACGGGGGTGATGCACGCGTGCGGGCACGATGCGCACGTCGCCATCGGGCTGGCGGTGGCGGAGCGGCTGGCGCGCACGCGCGACGACTGGGGCGGCACCGTACGTTACGTCTTCCAGCCTGCCGAGGAGGGGGGCGGCGGCGCGCTGCGGATGGTGGAGGAGGGGGTGCTGGAGGGGGTGGACGCCGCGCTGGGGCTGCACGTGTGGCTGGGGATCGAGAGCGGCGTGGTGGGCGTGGTGCCGGGGCCGTTCATGGCGTCAGCGGGGTCCTTCGAGATCACGCTGCGCGGGCGCGGCGGGCACGGCGCCCTTCCGCACGAAACGATCGACGCCGTGATGGTGGGGAGCCAGGTGGTCGTCGCGCTGCAGAGCATCGTATCGCGCAACGTGTCGCCACTCGATTCGGCGGTGGTGTCGGTGGGGACGTTCCAGGCCGGTACCGCGCAGAACGTGATCGCGGACACGGCGCGCCTCACCGGCACGGTGCGCGCCTTCGACGTGAACGCCTGCGCCGAG
>DASVVI010000116.1:0-3730 GCA_036386635.1 Longimicrobium sp. | reverse complement strand
GCAGATGTTCGGGCCCGTTCGGCTGACCGCCTACGTGGAGGCGTACCTCCTCTTCCTCCTGCCGAACCTGGTCCTCACCGCGGCGGTGCTCTTCGCCATCGCGGCGCTCGGCCGGCAGATCCTTCCCGCCTTCCTCAGCGGTGTCGCGCTCTTCATCGCCTACACGTTCGCGGGGGAGATGGCGGGCGATCTGGGCGCGTCGGCGACGGCGGCGCTGGCCGATCCGTTCGGCGTGCGGGTGGTGGAGGGGATCACGCGCTACTGGACGCCCGTGCAGCGCAACTCGCAGGCGATCGGCTTCCCCGCGCTCCTGCTGTGGAACCGGCTGCTCTGGCTCGGCGTCGCGATGGCGATCCTGGCCCTCCTCCACCACCGCTTCCGCCTCGGGCACCCGGGCGGCGCACCCGGCCGCAAGGCGCGGCGCAAGGTGGCGGACGCGGACGTGCTCCGGACCGGCCCCATCGTCGTCCCCGCGGTCGAGAGGTCGTTCGGGCCGCGCATGCGCGTGGAGCAGACGCTCGAGGTCGCGCGGCGCGCGCTGGGGGAGATCGCGCGGAGCCGCGCCTTCCTCGCCATCGCGGCGGGGGCGGTGGTCTTCGTCTTCGTGGTGGGATGGGACGTGGGCGACCTCGTGTTCGGCACCTCCACCTGGCCCGTCACGCACCTCATCGCGGGGGAGGTGTTGACGGGCGCGGCCGCTACCATCGTCGCGGTGCTGATCGCGCTTTTCGCGGGCGAGCTGGTGTGGCGCGAGCGCGACGTGCGCGTGAGCGAGATCGCCGATGCCGCGCCGGTACCGGGATGGGTCGCGCTGCTGGGGCGCTTCCTGGCGCTCGTGGCGATGATCGTGATCCTGCAGGTGGTGCTGATGGCGGCGGGCGTGGGACTGCAGGCGCTCCGCGGCTACCACCGCCACGAGATCGGGCTCTACCTGCGCATCCTCTTCGGGATGAAGCTGATCGACTACGTCCTCATCGCCGCGCTGGCGATGGCGGTGCACGCGATCGTCAACCAGAAGTACCTCGGCCACCTCGTCGTGGTGCTGTACTACGTCTTCACCGTATTCGCCGGCAGCTTCGGCGTGCGGCACAACCTGCTGGTCTACGGCCGCGATCCGGGGTGGACGTACTCGGACATGAACGGATTCGGGCCGTTCATCGCGCCGTTCGTCTGGTTCAAGCTGTACTGGGCCGCCTGGGCGCTCCTCTTCGCCCTGGCCGCGAACCTCGCGTGGGTGCGCGGACGCGAGTGGAGCGTGCGCACGCGCGTGGCCGAGGCGCGCTCGCGTCTCACGGGCACCGTAGTGCGCGCGGGCGCCCTCGCGGCGATGCTGGTGCTGGCGCTGGGCGGCTTCATCTTCTACAACACCAACATCCTCAACGACTACCGCACGCCCTTTCAGCAGGACGAGGTGAAGGCGGAGTACGAGCGCCACTACCGGCGCTTTGATGCCCTTCCGCAGCCCCGCCTCGTCGCCGCCAAGCTGCGCGTCGAGATCTACCCGGACCAGGGCGCCGCCGACCTGCGCGGCACCTACCGCCTCGTCAACCTGACGGCGCGGGCGATCGACTCGGTGCACGTCGCCATCAGCCCGGAGATCCGTGTCCGTTCCATCCGCTTCGACCGCCCGGCCAGGCGCGTGCTGGCAGACGACCGCGCGCAGTACCACATCTACGCCCTCGCCCGCCCGCTGCAGCCCGGCGACACGCTGCACCTGGCGTTCGACGTGGGATTCCGGCCGCGCGGCTTCCCCAACAGCGGCATCCCCACCGCCGTGGCGCGGAACGGCGCCTACTTCGACGCCCGCTGGCTTCCCCTGATCGGCTACCAGCCCGCCGGCGAGCTGACCGACGAGAAGGCGCGACGGGAGCACGGCCTCCCCCGCAGCCGTCCCACGCCCGAGGCCGGCGACCCGGTCGCGCGCCAAACCCGCTCCGGGATCCGTAACGTGGACCTGGTGCACATCGACGCCGTCATCGGCACGGACCGCAACCAGATCGCCATCACCCCCGGCACCCTGCGCCGCGAGTGGACGGAGAACGGCCGGCGCTACTTCCACTATCGCAGGGACGGGCCGCTCCCCTTTGGCGCACCCGTGCTCTCCGCCGAGTACGCGGTGGCGGAGGACCGCTGGAGGGACGTCAGGCTGCGCGTTTACCATCACCCCACGCACACCTTCAACGTGCCGCAGATGCTCCGCGGCATGAAGGCCTCGCTGGAGTACAACAGCACCCAGTTCGGCCCGTACCAGTTCAGGGAGCTGCGCGTGGTGGAGTTTCCGCGCTACGCCAGCTTCGCCCGCGCGCACCCGCACACCATCGCGTTCTCGGAGGGGAGCGCCTTCCTCACGCGCGTGTACGAGGGCGACGTGGACCGCCCCTTCTTCGTGACCGCGCACGAGACGGCGCACCAGTGGTGGGGCGGCCAGGTGATCGGTGCGCGCGTCCGCGGCGCCTCCTTCCTCAGCGAGACGCTGGCGCAGTACAGCGCCATGATGGTGATGGAGAAGGAGCTCGGCCCGGAGCAGGTGCGCCGCTTCTACACCTACGAGCTGGAGCGTTACCTCCAGAGCCGGCGCGTCTACACCAACCGCGAAGTCCCCCTGCTGGATGTGGAGGAGCAGAGCTACCTGTACTACCACAAGGGCGCCGTCGCCATGTACACCCTGCGCGAGCACATCGGCGAGGCGCGCGTGAACGCCGCCCTGCGCAGCTTCCTGAACAAGAACCGCGCGGGCGTGGCGCCCTACCCCACCTCGCGCGACCTGTACGCGGAGCTGCGCGCCGTCACCCCGGACTCGCTGCGCCCCCTGCTGCACGACCTCTTCGAAGACGTCGTGCTGACCTCCGTGCGCGCCGGCGAGGCGCGCGTGGAGCCCACGGGCACGGGCCAGTACCGCGTCACCCTCCACGTCACCGCCACCAAGGTCCGCGCCGACAGCATCGGCCGCGAAACGGCGATCCCCATGAACGACCTGGTGGAGATCGGCGTCTTCGCGGGCCCGCAAACCGACGGCGCCCCCGGCGAGCCGCTCTACCTCCGCCGCCACCGCATCCGCACCGGCACGCAGACGGTCACCGTTATCGTCCCGCGTCCCCCCGCCCGCGCCGGCATCGACCCCTACCGCAAGCTCATCGGCCTCGATGCGGGCGCGAACCTGGTGGAGGTGAAGTCAGGCGCGGGCGGTGATGGTCGGCCGCGTGGACCCTGAGCCGCGCGGCAAGCTGGTCCCTGAAAGCAGCTTGTGCCCGTCCGGTGTACTGACGTACGATGCGTCTTCAGGACGGACGGCGCTTACGTGGGAGCTCACATGAACGTGGTCCCTGTCGATGTTCCTTCGACCCTCCGGAAGCTCTGGCGGAGTGCCAGGAAGCAGGGCTGGACTCGTTCGCCCATCCTTTTGACGCTCGGGTGGCGCACGAGGGACGCGGAACAGCGGCGCGTGTTGGAGCGCGCTATCCTGCGCGAACCGGGCTGGTTTGCGTCGCCAGCCGACGAGTATGAGCCGGAATGCGAACCCCTGGACTTCTTCGTTTTCACCGTGGTCACACATCCATCGTTAGCCGCACTTGAAGAGCGCGTGGCCCGTGTGGAGCAGGTCTCCCGCCCGTTCGGCGCTTCCCTCAATCGCTAGGGCTCGGAATCCCGTACGAGGCTCGCTTCGACCAGGAGGGCTGACGCCGCGGTTCATAGCTCAATGATGAAACCGGGTAAGCGCCGTTTGGCTCTC
>DASVVI010000115.1:0-2107 GCA_036386635.1 Longimicrobium sp. | reverse complement strand
GGTGAACGGCGTGCTCAGCGCCACGCTGGACGTTTCGATGGCCGACCTGCCGGTGACGCGCGCGTTCAACGACGACTCCGTGCGCACGGACACCCTCTCCCTGCGCGCCTACACCCTGGCCGCCACCACGGACCCCGCGTACCGGCCCAACGATCCCCGCTTCACTCCCCGCTTTCCGGGGCCTACCTTTCGGGTGCGGCCGGGCGACCTGGTGCAGATCTGGCTGCGGAACAAGCTCCCCCCGCCCACCACCGCGTCGGACTCCAACCAGGTCTGCATGTCGTACCCCGCGTCCAATCCCGCGCCGCCGAGCTCGCAGGGAGCGATGCGGGACGTGTTCCAGGACTGCTTCCACGGGCCCAACTACACGAACATCCACTACCACGGGATGCACGTCACCCCCGACAGCAACTCCACGGTGGTGGGCGACGACGTGCTGATGGTGATCGCGCCGGGCGACTCCATCCTGTACTCCTTTCGCGTGCCGATGAACCAGTCGCCGGGAACGCACTGGTACCACCCGCACAAGCACGGCTCCGTGGCCATCCAGGTGGCGAACGGGATGTCGGGGGCCTTCATCGTGGAAGATACCGCCGGCCTGGACCGCTTCACGCGGCGGCACAACCTGCGCGAGCACCTGATCGCCTTCCAGCAGGTCGAAACCACGCTGGGGCTGTTCCAGGGGCAGACCGCCGTGAGCGCGGTGACGCCGCTGGTGAACGGGCAGAACTTTCCGACGCTCTACATGGCCCCGGGCGAGGTGCAGCGGTGGCGCATCGTGAACGAGAACGTGACGAGGAACAGCAAGACGCTCGAGTTCAGGTTCGAGGACCGCCCCGGCGAGGAGCCCGTGGTGGTGGAGGTGGCGCGGGACGGCGTGCAGTTCTCCCCGGCCAACCTGGCGTTCGACAACGACTCCATCCTGCTGATGGCGCCTGGCAACCGGCTCGACGTGATCGTCCAGGCGCCGCCGCAAGCCGGTATCCACCACTTCAGGGTCCGCCAGAATCCCGGGGCCGGGCGGCGCACCCGCAACCCGGTGCTTCCGCGGCGGACGCGCGCCAGCGCAGGCAACCCGGAGTTCAGCGACACGACCGCCTTCCTCATGTTCCGCGTCGTCGTCGACCCCGCGCGCAGGGCGAGCAGCACGGGGATTCCGCGGAGCGTGCCGCACCTGGCATCGTACCTGGGGACGGCGATCCAGGCCCCGCCGTCCTTCATCGCCACGAACCTCACGGCGGCGCGCGACACCGCGGTGGTCGTGTTCACGGACAGCGCGGGTCCCGGAAACGACTCCACCCCTACGCAGTTCTTCCTGGGAAGCCGGGCGGCGCCGCGGCAGAGGTTCAACGACACGGTGGTCTACGTGCCGTCCAACGCGCGCGGCACCGCCATGCCCATGGTGCTGGACTCCACGCAGACGTGGAAGATCGTGAACAACAGCGTCAACCAGATCAACCACCCGTTCCACATCCACATCAATCCGTTCCAGGTGGATTCGGTGCACGCGCCGTACGCCCAGGACCCGTTCCTGCCGCTGTACCGGGAGCTGAACGCGGCGGCACGGTGAGGATCGCCGATCTGGCTGGACGTGCTCCCGCTGCCGACGCCCACCGTGGACAGCAAGGGCGCCATCGTCGACTCCGCGGCCGTCTTCATCACGCAGCGCTACGCCAGCTTCGCGGGGTGCACGGACGGCAAGTGCGGCCCGCCCACCGGGCACTTCGTGATGCACTGCCACATCCTGGGCCACGAGGAGCGCGGGATGATGCAGGTGCTGCAGGTGGTGGGGCCCGGGGAGCGGCTGACGAAGCCGGCCGGCCACGGTTCGCCCCGCCCCGCCGCGCGCACCGGCGGAGGACGCGGGCAGCGGCGGCCGGGTGCGCAGCCGGAGCATCGCCACTGACGGGGTCTCACGCGAAGGCAAAGTCGCAAAGAAGGTGCTTCGGCGTCTTTCCTTTGCGTCTTCGCGCCTTTGCGTGACATCTTGATCGCTTGAGGTGAGGGACGCGGGGAGCGGTTCGGGCTCTTCGCGTCCCTGTTGCTTTCCGGCAGGCGGCGCGCGCAAACTGGACCTCTGGCCGGGAGATTGCGCGTCAACATGAAC